>DATIPS010000064.1 GCA_035471805.1 Acidimicrobiia bacterium
ACCGCCACCGTGGAACATCCTCCCGTGTTCACCGTCGAGGAGGCCAGGCGGGTACGCGATCCCCGGGAGGGCGGACACTGCAAGAGCCTGTTTCTGCGCAACAAGAAGGGTCACATGTGGCTGGTCGTCCTGTTCGAGGACACCAACGTCGACCTGCGCAAACTCGGTGAGGCGATCGGTGCCGGCCGGGTCGGCTTTGCGAGCCCGGAGCGACTCCACCGCTACCTGGGGGTCATCCCGGGTGCGGTTACGCCGTTCGCGGTCGTCAACGATGAGGGGGGCGAGGTGAACGTGGTGCTGGAGAGCGGACTGCTGAACGCCAACCCGCTTCACTTCCATCCTCTCGACAACGGCAGGACCACGGCGATCGGCCCCGATGACCTGCTCAGATTCCTCGAGGCAATCGGCCATCCGCCGGAACTGCTCGACACGGCCGGCCTGTAGCCGATCCGACAGGACCCACAGTCGTCGCGCCCCCCGGTCGGACCAGAATGCAGGGCATGGGAGTCCATGAAGTGGCGGCCGGCGGGTTCGGTTCTGCTGCAGCCGAATATGAAGCGGCGCGGCCGGGATATCCTCCACCGGTCGTCGACTGGCTGATGGATGTCCTGGCGCTGGCGAGCGAGCCGGTGGTGGTCGACCTCGCAGCAGGAACCGGCAAGCTGACCCGCTTGCTCGCCGAGCGGGGAGCGAACCCGTACGCGGTCGAACCGGTTGCAGGGATGCGCGCCGAACTTCGCAAAGCATCTCCGGAGATTCCGATCATTGCGGGTACGGCCGAAGCCCTCCCCTTCCGGCGCGGTTCCGTCGACGCGCTCACCGTCGCCCAGGCGTTTCACTGGTTCGACAACGCCACCAGCCGTCATGAGATCGCCCGGGTTATTCGACCGGGCGGCAAACTCGCGTTGCTGTGGAACGTCCGCGATCGTCGGGTTGCGTGGGTGGACGCGCTCTGGTCGATCATGGATCGTGTCGAGCTGAACGCCCCGTGGCGTGATCATGAGTCGACTCGCTCGGCAGAGACCTGGACGCTCCCCGGATTCACTTCCTTTCGCCGCTCCCGGTTCGTCCATGATCACCGGGTCACCCGCGCCCAGGTCGTCGAGCGAATGGCATCGGTCAGCCATGTCGCAGTTCTCCCAGACGACCGGAAGGCGGCCGTACTGGATGAGGTCTCGGCAATCCTCGACACCCACCCGGACACAAGGGACAAGCCCACTCTGGCCATCACCTACCGGGTCGACTGTTTCGTGGCCGAGCGGCTGGAGACCTAGTTATCCAGCTCAACAAGCACGTCGGCAAACCATTCGATGGACTCTGCTGTGATGGGGTCGAGCACCATCTGCACATGAGATATCCCGAGTTCCGAGTAGCGGCCCAGCACATCGGCAATCTCGTCGGGTGAGCCGGCCAGCGGGTCCTTGCCCTCATGCCGGGCATCCCCGTGGATCCGCCCTTGTCCTCCGGGAAGCGTGGCAAGCACCGCCACCGTCTTCGCTATCTCGGCGTGATCCCGGCCAACCTCCTCGCACGCCTGCTCGAGAAGTCCCAACAATGCCGGCAACCCCGCCGGATTGTTGCCGTACCAGGCGTACCAACCGTTCCACTGATCCATGAACGGAGCGGTGGCCCGCAGCACGCGGGGTCCCTGTGATCCGATCAAGATCGGAGGACCTGCGCGGCGCGGCCCGACCGGGAGGATCTGCGCTCGATCATTCCGATAGAACTCGCCGTCGTTGTCGACCGTTTCTCCGCGTATGAGACGGCGAATGATGTGAAACGCTTCTTCGAATCGGGATGCCCGGTGGTCGAACGGATATCCGAAGGCGTCGAACTCGGCACGATTCCACCCGGCGCCGAGCCCGAGGATCAGCCGTCCGCCCGAGATCTCGTCGACCGTCACCGCCTTCTTGGCCAGCATCGCCGGAGAGTGAAAGGCCGTCGCGGCCACCAACGGGCCGATCGTCACTCGTTCCGTCACGGATGCGATCGCCGCCAGCATCGACCATGCCTCCCAGGGCCCGCGCGGCTCGCCGTCCTCAGGGCGATACAGCAGATGGTCGCCCACCCAGATCGAGTCGAATCCGACCGACTCCGCCAGCACGGACAGCGAGCGCATTTCCGGCCAGCGAACCTCTCGTTCGACCTCGGGCAACTGGACTCCTACCGACAGCGGACGCAAGCGAACCTCTTCTCGTGGGATGAGGCGATGCTAGATCCGATCAGATAGGGTGCTGTCCATGTCGAAGGTGCAGTTGTTCGTCACGTGTCTGGTTGACAGCTTCTTCCCGGAGGTCGGCGAAGCAGTAGTCGCCGTGTTGGAGCGCCACGGGTGCACGGTCGAGTTCCCGTTCGACCAGACATGTTGCGGACAACCGGCCTTCAACGTCGGCTACCGCGATCAGGCCAGGGCGATGGCCGAGCACACGATCGAGGTGCTCGACGCCACGGAGGGGACGAGCGTGGTTCCTT
>DATIPS010000065.1 GCA_035471805.1 Acidimicrobiia bacterium
GAGCCACCTCACGAACGGCCAACACCAATACTCCCTGTGGTCAGAGTGAGGTCAACCGGCCCAGCAGCCGCTGAACCGGTCTCGGCAGCAGGCCGGCTGCGAAACCCGTTATCTGGCCTACGAGTTCCAGGACATCCTGACTTCCGTCCCAATACTCGAGGACGATTTCCGTTCCGGCCACTTCGATGATGTGGCGGACCGCGTAGGCAAGGAGGAGCACGTCGTCGGCCTGGCCGACCACCGGGATGAAGTCGGGGACGACGTCGATCGGCACTAGCAGGTATCCCAGGATCGCACCCAGGACGGCCTTGCTCTTCAAGGGAATCCGTTTGTCCCGCATCAACCGGTAGACCAGCTTGACCAGGTTCGGCAACGCCAGCGCCGCTTCCTTCATCCACATGCCGCGCAACGCCACCGGATGCCCGGAAGGGTCGAAGACGGCGTCGGGTCGGAGCGGTTCAGTCATCGATGCTCTCCAGAGCTTGAAGTCCTGCGCCTATTACAGCCGCATTCTGCTCGAAACGCGCAGGAACGATTTGTGTCGCCGGTCTGATCCGGCCGGCGTGCCGCTCCCGGGCGAACACTTCCCTCGCCGGATCGAGCAAAAGGTCTCCTGCCCGTGCCGGGCCTCCGCCGACGACGACGACCTCGGGATCGAGTACGGCAACCAGTTGTGCGATACCTCGGCCCAGCCACTCGCCGGCCCGCAGCCATACGGCGAGCGCATCTGCATCGCCCCCAATCGCAGCCCGCATGAGCAACTCACCCGCCGGTGCGGCATCGACCGCATCTCCGGTAGGCCCGACCCCGAAGATCCGGATCGCCTCCTGATCGAGAACCGAACCCGACACGAAGTTCTCCCAGCATCCGCGCCGTCCACAGGCACAGGGCGGACCGTCCGGATCGACGACCAGGTGTCCCAGTTCGCCGGCAAAGCCTCTCCCCCGGTAGACCGAACCGTCGATGATCAGACCACCGCCGATTCCGGTCCCGAGCATGATCACGAGGGCGTCGGCGTAACCGGCCGCAGCACCGATGCGGCTCTCGGCGAAGGCTGCCGCGTTGGCGTCGTTGTCGATAACCGCCGATCTGCCGGTCGTTCCGACGACCGCGGCGACGATCGGCGCGGGCCCGGCAACGTGGGGACCCCACACGTGCACTCCCGACACCCGGTCCACGTATCCGGCAGATCCAATGCCGACTGCTGCCACGTCGTCCGCCATCAGGTCTGCCGCTAGATATCCGCAGAGATCGGCGATCGTCGCAGCACCGTCGGGCGTCGGGATCTGCACCAGGCCCTCGATCCTGCCTTGTCGGTCGACGCGGGCCGCCTTGATAGTCGATCCACCGACGTCGATTCCGACCGCCCGGGAAGCCATCAGCCGGTGAAGGTGACCCGCAATACACCATCGGCCAGCTTGGCTCCGGCGATGCGGCGGCGCAGCAGAGAATCCGGGAGGACGAACGAACGGCGATACGGGCCGACCGTGATGTACAGTTCGCCGCCACGGCGAAGGACGTCGAGTTCCTCCTCGTCGGCGAAGGGCACGGCGAGTTCGATGACTACCTCCTCCCCGTCCTCGGACAGCTTGAACGGCGAGACGCCCTCGTAACCGGTGACAGGATCGGTGTCGCCGTACAACTCGGCGGCCAGTTCGCGAAGCCGGTCGACGCCCACCATCTCCTCGCCGAAGAGCCGCAACGGCAGGATGGAGACCTCGCGAAACGACTCCTCGATTTCTTCGAGGTGCCTCGCCTGGACTTCACGCCAGGCGTCGAAGTAGCTGTCGGTCACGGTCTCCGGGAGCACCCTGTTCACAACGACGGCATCCACTCCGTACCCGAACAGGCCGAGGTATGTATAGGTCCGTCTGGCCTCGCTCACGACCATCTTCTCGGGATTGACGACCAGCCGGGCAGACGTGACCTCGGGATCGGACAGAAGCGACTTGACCCCTTCCACGGCCAGGAACACACCCTCGGCGGCATCAAAGACATCCTCGCCGGGAACCGGCAGATTGGTCATCCTGGTCAAGACCGGACGGGCCGCTTTCATCAGACGTCGCTCGGTGGGCAACACCCGGTCGAAATACCAGGACAGGACCTCCGGCAGGCTCAGCAGACGAAGAGTCTCGGCAGTCGGCGCACAGTCGACGATGATCGTGTCGTAGCTCCCCGAATCGGCGTGGTCCTTCACCTGCAATAGCGAGAACAGCTCGTCCATGCCCGGAAACACGAGGAACTCCTCAGCTTCTATGCCCTTCACGCCTCCCCAGTCGAAGACCCGCTTGAGCTGCTGGTGAAGCTCACCCCAATGTTTCGACAACTGCAGCTGCGCGTCGATCTGCTGCACATCGAGTCCATCGAAGAGCGTGCTCGGCACATCGCCCAGCGGCACGCCGAACGCGTCGGCGAGGCTGTGGGCGGGGTCGGTCGATGTGACCAGCGTGCGATGGCCGAGCTCGGCTGCACGTAAACCAGTTGCGGCGGCGACCGTGGTCTTTCCGACTCCCCCCTTGCCGGTCACCAGGACGACGCGCATCAGCCCGTTTGGACTTCCTCGACGCGTTTCTTGAGTCCGCGCAGGGCGTTGCCGACCAGCTGCTTCTCTGCTTGACGGCGGAGGAAGCCGGGAAGCGGGAAGGAGTAGTCGACTTTGAGCGCATAGACCACTTCGGTGCAGCCGTCCTCGGAATCCTTCAAATCGTAAGAGCCTTCCATCTCCGTGATGTCGTCTCCGGGAACTGCCCTCCACGCCATCCTGTGCGGGGCGTCGCATTCGTAGTTGAGTTCGTACGAAATCACTTTGACCATCGCGTCGACCTCGAACCTGGCGGTGGCCGGAAGTCCATCATCGGTTTCTTCCATCACCACTACAGACCGCATTGCACTGATCCACTCGGGATAGGCAGGAAGATCGGCGAGTACTGCGAACACGGTTTCCGGGGAAGCCGATATCTCAATGCTTTGAACTGTTCCTTCTGCCATGACCGTTCCTTCTCGAATTGCACACAGGGTAGCGGCACAAGCCGGAGCTAATCGATAACAGTACCGGTCACTGCTTCGAACTCGAGTCCCATCTCAACGAGCTCGTCCGAGCGCGGATGTTCCGCCCGGAACCGGGAAAGACCTTGCTCGAGTTCATCGTCGTCGATCAACTGGAGGGTGCTGACGAACCGCGCCCGAAACGCTTCCTCCCATTCGCCGACCGTCCGCTCGACCGTCTCGACCGAGACTCGACTCCAGAGATCCTCGACGCCGAGCGACTCCAGGTGGGCTTTGACCTCGCCTACATCGGGGAATCGTTCGAGATCATGAGAATGCACGGAGGGAAACCAACGGCCGGCAAACGACGTAGCGAGATATTCCCTCGAGAAGGTCCATACCCACACCCGACCACCCGGCCGCACCACCCGGACCGCCTCCGACAATGCCGCCTCCCAGTCACCGTAGTGAAGAGAGAGATGGAAGTAGGCCATGCCGAACGAGGCGTCCGCGAACGGCAGAGCCTGCGAGAGACCGCCGACCACGGTCAAACCGCTCACGCGAGCTTTGGTACGCTGCGCGGGCGATGGGTCGACGAGCACCGGCAGGTGGCCTTCGCGTTGCATGACCGCAGCGTGTGCACCCGTCCCCCCGCCTATGTCGAGCACGCGCGTGCCGGTGTCGAGTCCGGCCAGTGCCAGACGGACGCGCTCTTCTCCCGCCGGGCGCATGGGCCGAAACCTATAGGTATCGGAGAGGTGGTCGAGGTCGATGTCAGCCGTGGCGAACCGCCCTTTTCGTTGCACGGAAGTAACCGACGTTGACACAGACAGTCCGGCCGACCCGCCACCGGGTCGCCTGAGGCTGGTGGATGTCGCCGAAGTAGTGGACGGCCGGTTGATGACGCTGCAAGTAACCGGTCACGGCATCCGAACCACCCTCGAGACGGCCGGTGACGACATCTCTCCGCAGAGCATTGATCGATGGTGGGACGTGCGTGCCTAGCACATCCACCGGACCCATATCTTCGAGGATGGCGGCCATCTCTTCTTCGCCTATCTCTCCGGCCGCATTGAGACCCGTCTTCGCCCCTCCCCCGACCATCCCCAACCGGACTCCGTCGATCTCCACCACCTCCCCGTTGAGATACCGGAAACCGTCGGGGAGATGGGATCGGAGCAAAGCGGGCACATCGACGTTGCCGTGAGTTACAAACCCGGTCCCGCCGCTCAGCGCCTCCTGCATCCGTGCATACTGACTCTGGATCTCCCGGCCGACACGAGCCCGTACCTCGTCCTCCCGCCCCGCCGAATACTCTCGCCACATCTTGCGTGAACCGGCGAAATCACCGAGTCGCCTGAACTGCATGGCGGCTTGGGCGAATTCTGCGCCGAACACCTCGGTGGCGATTCCGGCGCCGGTCCGGTAGTCGACGAAGTTGAGCAGATCTCCAAGGATTACAACCGGTTCCCCCATCCCGACTACCCGGGCAAGATCATCGAACGCCGCATGGACGTCGGCTATCACCAGCATTCAGCTGGTTTCCGGCTCGTCGCCGGGGTTGAATCGATAGGCATAGGTGCCGAATACCGCGGCCGCGATGATCGCAGCCGCAACGGAGGCAGCCATCGGCCATCCGCCGTAGGAAGCAGACAGGCCGCCGATCCCGAAGGCTGTCAGACCGGCGACTATTGCCCGCCCTCTCGCACCGAACCGCTCGTCCGGGTGAACGGGTCGACCGCCGTTCGCGTCGGAGAAGCCGCCCACCAGAATCCAGGCGACCAAACCGACGATACCGATCACGAGACTTATGCCGAAGGCTCCGTTCATGGAATCGGTTCCTCTCCCGTGATAGAAACTGCGGCGACGATGACGACGGCAAACACCATACCCATCACCACGGTGATGACTCGCGGGCGCAGCAGAACCGCATCGTCGTTGTCGGCCGCGAAACGGGTCGCATCGTAGATCGAGATCGCCCAGGCAACCACCCCGACCAACAGCAGGACCAGCCCGAGTGGGCGCCTGTTTCCGCTCATCATGAGCATGCCGAACGCCAGGGCACTCAGTGTCAACCCGGCCACGGCCAGACCGAGTCCCGCCTCCTTCATCTTGAAATGACCGCCGCCGGGCAGTAGACCCCACAAGGCTGCGGTCTTCGGTTCGACGGAAGGGCGCACCTCATCCTCCGCTCCGAACGTGCGGTAGATGGAGGTGTCACATGAGCGGCAAATGTCGGACGTCACTGCATTCTCGGTTCCGCAGGAAGCGCACGTCCAACCTCCGGCGACGGTGGCGGCGACCGGTTCCGAGGTCGGCGACGGGGAGGCCGGTGCCTGCCGCTCCGGTCTGCCGGGCGGAACGGGTGGTCGGGTCGGTCCCTTCGGTGCCGAAGGCGGAGCGACCGGTCCGGCGGCGGCCGGTTGCGGGCCGGCCGGCTGCTCGAACTGGTCCTCGGTAGGCCGGGCCGGGGAAGATGCCGACCCGAACCCATGGAAACACTGGCCGCACCACTCAGCGCCCCCCGGATTGGCAGCCCCGCAGGAGGGACACGTCACCCTGTCTGTCATATCGCCGTCAGGCTAACGCGCCCGGTCCGATCTCCCGACGATCATGCCGTTACTGCACCACCTTCGGCAGAGCCCACCAAACGGGCATATTTCGCGAGAGCACCGGTCGCATATCTCGGCTCCGGCGGTTTCCAACCTGCTCTTCGCGTGGCCAGCGTCGCCTCGTCGACCAGCAGATCGAGTCTCCGGGCGGGAAGGTCCACCCGGATGCGGTCCCCTTCTTCGACGAGAGCCAGCGCGCCGCCGCCGGCGGCTTCGGGGGCCACGTGACCGATGCACAGGCCCGTCGTCCCTCCCGAGAATCGTCCATCGGTGATGAGCAGGACGTCCTTGCCGAGACCGGCACCCTTGATGGCAGCCGTGATCTGCAGCATCTCTCGCATACCGGGCCCACCTTTCGGCCCCTCATAGCGGATGACGACCACGTCTCCGGGGTGCAGACCATGACTGAAGAGCGCTTCGAGTGCGCCCTGTTCATCGTCGAATACCCTTGCCGCACCCTCGAAAGTGTCCAGTTCGACACCGGCGATCTTGACGATCGCGCCCTCCTCGGCGAGCGAGCCCCGCAACACGGCAATCCCTCCTTCGACGGCCAGCGGTCGTCCGGTGGGTCTGATGACGTCCTGGCCCGTCGGGAACGAGACGCCGGCCAGGTTCTCGGCAACCGTCCGGCCCGTCACCGTCGGAAGATCGCCGTGCAGGAGGCCTTCGTCGAGCAGAGCTCGCATCACGACCGGTACCCCGCCGATGTGATCGAGATCCACCATGTGATAGGCACCGAACGGCTTGAGGTCTCCGATGTGCGGAGTGCGGCGACTGATCGTGTCGAAATCCTCCAGGGTCAGGTCGACTCCGGCTTCGAAGGCCATTGCCAGAAGGTGAAGAACCGCGTTGGTGGAGCCGCCGAGAGCCATCACGGTGGTGATCGCGTTCTCGAATGCCGGCCGGGTCATGATCTGCCGCGGACGCAGATTGTCGTTCAGGAGCCGCATGACGGCCTCACCCGATTGCACGGCAAAGGCCTCGAGCCGTGGGTCGGGGGCCGGAACGGTGGCGCTTCCGGGCAGCGACATGCCGATCGCCTCGCCGACGCTCGCCATCGTGTTGGCGGTGAACATCCCTGCGCACGATCCTTCTCCTGGGCAAGCAGATTGCTCGATGCCCAGCAACTCCTCTTTCGTGATGGTTCCTTCGTTGAAAGCACCGATCCCTTCGAAGACGTCGACAATCGAGATGTCTCTCCCGCGCCAGCGCCCGGGCAGGCTCGATCCTCCGTACAAGAAGACGCTCGGGAGATTGGTTCGGGCCGCCGCCATCAGCATCCCGGGAAGTGACTTGTCGCAACCGGCGATCGTCACCATCGCGTCGAATCTCTCGGCATGCATCACGAGCTCCACGGAGTCGGCGATCACCTCCCTGCTGACCAGAGATGCCCGCATCCCCTCGTGACCCATCGAGATGCCGTCTGAGACGGCGATGGTGGCAAACGTCAGCCCGACTCCGCCTGAGGAGCGCACGCCCTCTTTTGCCTTCGCCGCCAGGCGCGGGCCGGAGAGATTGCACGGGGTTACCTCGTTGCCCGCCGAGACGAGGCCGACCTGAGGTTTCCGGAAATCGTCTTCTTCGAGGCCGACGGCTCTGAGCATCGCCCGTGCCCCTGCTTTGGCCGGCCCGTCGGTCACATCCTGGGAGTGGATCTTGCGCGTCATGGGGGCATGGTACGCGTCTTGCCGTGACGAGCAACGCCGTCGGGGTCCGTAACGGCAGGCAGGGCGGATCCAGGTCCTAGGTTCTCTCGCCGCCGGTGACGGCCGCGAGAGCCGCATCGATCTCCTCGATGACCGCCGGATCGTGTTCCACGACCCTGCGCTCCGCCAGGAGAATCCGCCCTGCCTCACCCATCTCACCCAGCGCCCAGGCGGCATGGGACCGCAAGGTGGCCCGTCGATGATGCAGATAGCGCTCCAGCAACGGAAGATGTGCCGCCCTGCGCGAATTGCCGACCGCGATGAGGGCGTTGCGGCGGATGTAGTCGGGGTCGCGTTTGGGGATGAACCAATGCCCGGCCCTTTCCAGGAGTGCTTCATCATCCGCCGTCAAGACCGCGTTGAGATCCAGGCGGCCGTCCGGCTTCGTCTCTCCCAGAACCGCATGACCGGGCGGGCAGGCATCCAGACAATCGTCGCAACCGTAGATGCGGTCTCCCCACGGCCTGCGAAGCGCCCGCGGAACCACACCGGGAGTCTGCGCCCAGTACGCAATGCAGCGTGTGGCGTCCAGAACCCCGGGTTCTATCAATGCTCCCGTCGGACAGGCGGGAATACAGGCGACGCACTTCCCGCAGTCGCGTCGCATCGGGTCGGTCGGAGGAAGGATCGCATCGGTGACCACAGAACCGAGCAACAACCACGGCCCATGTTTGGGCGAAATGACCATCGTGCTCTTGCCCCACCAGCCGACTCCCGCCCGCACCGCAGCAGCACGGTCGATGAGGCGACTGTCGTCACTGAGGACCGCAGCCTGAAACCCTGCATCGAGCAGGACCCCTGCGATCGCCGAGAGCCCGGCCCGCAACGGGACGTAGTGATCATCGTTGGCGAACCGCGCCACCCGGCCGGTCGAACCGTCCGGCGGGCCGGGCGACCCTGCCTCAGGCACGTACGACTTCGCCGCAACGACCAGGGAGTTCGCCCAGGGGAAAGACCGTCGAACGTTCGACGAGATCTGCGGATCCCGGTAGGTGAATCCGAGCCGGCCCGAAAGGCCTGCGGCTTTTCGGTCGGTCAACGTGCGGGCTGCCGCCTCGAACGGGTCGGCGCCGGCCACACCAAATCCATCGAGACCCGCTTCCTCTGCTCGCGCCTTCAGACGCTCAACTAATCGCTCCACCTCCCCAGGCTACGGCCTCGTCCCTACCCGCTCGCCGCGGAAGGCTCCTCTTTTCGTGGAATGAGCCGGAGCCGGGGAACTAACCCCACCTCGGCCAGGTTGCCCAGCGCTTCGGTCTCCGCGTCGTTGAGTTCCACCGGCCCGGCGGCGAGCAGGAAGGTGACGACGCAGTCCGTGCAGGCATCTGTGTTCCGCATCGCACAGACGTCACAATCGATTCGCATGTCCTGGCCTCCTGTTCGGTCATTCCTTCTTCAAGGTACAAGGAGGGTGTGACAGAAAACGTCGCGAGTCGCGAGTCGCGAGTCGCGAGTCGCGAGTCGCGAGTCGCGAGTCGACGGGTTCTACGTTTTGGGTTTTGGCCTTTGGCGCCCGGCTGATTTCACGCCGCGGCCGTGCAGCAGCCCGAGCGTTTCCTCATGCAACAGACCGTTGCTCGTGACGACGTTGCCTCCCTCGAAGGTGGCCTCGCCCGAGAAATCGGTGAAGCGGCCGCCTGCTTCTTCCACGATCACCTGCAGAGCGGCCAGATCCCAGGCAGCCACGATGGGTTCGGCGGCAATGTCGACGGCTCCCTCCGCCACCAGCATGTGGGACCAGAAGTCGCCGAAGCCCCTGGTTCGCCAGCATCTCTCCGACAGGGCGAGGCCTCCTTCCCAGAAGCCGTGATCGGAGAAGTCGAGCAGGCTGTTCACCGACAGCTGCGCGTCCTCCAACCTGGTAACTCCGGACACGGTGATCGGGTCGCCGTTGAGGAAGGCGCCGTGGCCCCTGGCCGCCCACCAACGCCGGCCCAGGGCGGGCGCGGTGACTACCCCGACCTCGGTCCGCCCGAACCTGGTGAGGGCTATCAGGGTGGCGAAGACCGGGATTCCGCGCACGTAGTTCATGGTTGCGTCGATCGGATCGATTACCCAGAGCCACTCCCCCGCTCCGGAGACTCCAAACTCCTCACCCAGAATCTCGTGGTCGGGTCGCTCGGCCGAGATCCGCTTGCGCAACAACTCCTCGACCTGCCGATCCGCCTCCGAGACCGGGGTCAGGTCGGGCTTCGTGTCCACGACCAGATCCCGCGCCTTGAAACCGGCGAGCGTCACCCGATCGGCCGCATCGGCCAGCTTCTGGGCAAACTCGAGTTCCGCGAGGAGGTTCAAGTCAGCGACTCCGCATCCATCCGACCAGCGCGTCGCTCCACAGCGCGATCGCACCGTTCATCTCGGCCCGTTCGCGAACCTGTCTGTCCGTCGAGATGACGATCACGTCACCCGGCAGACCTGCGGACAAGCGAACGATCTCGTCGTCTGCACTGCGTACGAAACGGGTCTCGACCGGCCCCGGGATGTTCGCCTCCTCCTCGACAGAGTCGAAGACGAGGACCGTGGGAAGCGGACCCTTGGCCAGGCGTCGCAACCGGACCAGTCCATCTCTCACCTGCTCACGCAACTCGGGCGTCGAGAACCTGCTCTCGTCCAGCTGAAACGAAACGTTGTATCCGTCGACGACCAGGGTTACCGGTCGTTCCTGTTGCAACATCCAGCGGATCGCATCGGCCTGGTCCGGCCGTATGCCGTCCGGCACCTCGAGAGCGGCCGCCGCCTCCGCGACATATCCGGCCTCGATGGAGCTGGGTCGCATGGCCAGCATGACGTCGTCGAGCAGCTTGGCCATTTCCAACGGGTCGCCGGTACGCCACACGCGGGGGCCGGGATCGTCGGCACCTCCTCGTTCCATTCGCCGCGCCTTCAACAACATGGACTTCAGCGAGTCGATTCTGCCGTCCGCCTCCACGAGGTCGCTCCTGAGCCGGGCGATCTCCGCGGCGGAACTCTGCAGATCACGCTCGAGGTCGGCCGAAGGTCCTACCGCGGCAGCCCGGGCCGCCCCGGCCGCCGATCTAGCCTCCTTCACCCTCTTCTCGGTCTCGGTGCGCATTTCGGAGAGAGCAGCACGCGCCTTGCGCTCCTTCTCCTTGGCAGCGTCGAGGGCCGACTTCATTCGCTCGATGGTCTGTTCGAGGGCGGCGACCTCGGTCCCCATCTCCTTTTCCTCATGTTTGGCCAGCAAGGCGGCAAGCCGTTCCTCCCAGTTCTCCGGCCGGTGCAGAAAGAACCCGGCGGCAGCCAGGCGAACATCCTCGGAGTCCGGATCGGCCGCCACCAGCACATCGGTCACCTTGTCCCGAAACCAGTCGTTTTCGTCGAGTTCGGCGTAGAGGCTCCGGGCGTACGGCGGTGGCAGGCGCCTACCCGAGTCTCTGGCGACCTTGCGCACGGCGGCGGGAACCTCGTCGGGTTCGAGGTCGCGAAGGACGCGTCTGGCCGCCTCGAGGGTGGATTCGAGGAGGTTGAGGAGAGCCTTGGAAGCCTTCACGCCCATCAGAGTACTCAGCGAGTTTCACAGGCAGTGCTCCGGACGGCCCGCAGCACACGGAACCCGGAAAGCTCAGGGCCGGCGGCCCGCGCTGCAGTGAACACAAACCGAGGTCGCCGGGATTGCTTCGAGTCGCTCGACCGGAATCGCCCCACCGCATCCGTCACACTCGCCGTAGGTCCCCTCGGCGAGTTTCTCCAAGGCGCGATCGATGTCTGCGATCGACCGGGCGATGGACCGGGCAGTGGCCGTGGTGCTGATCCGCTCGACGGCCTCAGCGGTTCCGTCCCCTACGCGCTTCCCGAAGGAAACATTCGTCCCGGCTTCGGGAGGAGCCGTCAACGCGGCGAGCTCGCCGGCCAGCTCGGACCGTCGTAAACGCAACCGCTCGGCCGTCGATGATGGTTTCTCAGCAATACTGTGATTCCCCACGCGCACCAGTATTGCTGAGAAACCCCATATCGACGTCAAAGGCCGCCGCGGCAGCGACTGCCGCGCCATGATCCGGTCGATGACGCCCGGCCCAGACCACCACTCAGAATGAGGTTGACATCGGCTTCTCATTGCCGCATACTGCCGCCCCACATGTTCGCCACCGAGATTCTCGTACTTCAATAGGCACATACGTCACAACCACGACGTGTGTGCCCTCCGATGCCCTCCCAGCCGGAGGGTTTTTTATATCCCGATCGAAGGACCACGATGAGCACTATCAGCGGAGCCCAGGCAGTCATCAAGGCACTGGAACGTGAGGGCGTAGACATCGTGTTCGGCGTGCCGGGCGGGGCGATCCTTCCCGCCTACGACCCACTATTCGACAGTCCGATCCGGCACGTGCTCGCCCGTCATGAGCAAGGGGCAGGGCACATGGCCGAGGGTTACGCCTGGGCCACCGGGAAGATCGGCGTCTGCATCGCCACCTCTGGCCCTGCGGCGACCAACCTCGTCACGCCGCTGGCGAATGCGCTGATGGACTCGATCCCGATCGTCGCCATCACCGGCCAGGTGCCCACCTCCTCAGTCGGCAACGACGCCTTCCAGGAGGCCTACACCACCGGCATCACCATGAACGCAACGAAGCACAACTACTTCGTGACCAGCCCGGACGACATCCCGGACGTCATCCACGAGGCCTTCCATATCGCTGCGACCGGGCGGCCCGGACCCGTGTTGGTCGACCTCCCCAAGGACATCCTCACCGCCCACATGCAGTGGCACAAGCCGCCCAAGCTCGACCTACCCGGCTACAAGCCGACCGTTGAAGGGCACCCGCGGCGGATCAAAGAAGCCATAGACCTCATCGCAAAAGCGAAGCGCCCGGTCGTCTACGCGGGCGGAGGGATCATCAAAGCCGGCGCATCGGAAAAACTGCGGAAGTTCGCCGAACTGACGAACTCGCCGGTCGTGACGACTTTGATGGGCCTCGGAGGATTCCCGGGCAACCATGAGCTGTTCCTGGGCATGCCAGGAATGCACGGCACCTATGCCGCCACGACTGCAATCCAGAAGTCGGACCTTCTGATTGCCCTGGGAGTTCGCTTCGACGACCGGGTTACCGGCAATCCCGACTTCTTCGCTCCCCATGCCAGCGTCATTCACGTCGATGTCGACCCGGCCGAGATCGGAAAAGTCCGCGAGGCTGAGATTCCGATCGTGGGCGACGTCGGACGAGTTCTGGAACAGATGCTCGAGGCGTGGGGCGACACGAAGACGGCCGATCATGCGGAGTGGCTCGAGAAGGTCACCCGTTGGCGCAGCGACAACCCGGTTCGTTACGACCAGCAGTCGGACGGTCCGCTGAAACCCCAATACGTCATCGAAGAGCTGTACAAGCGCACGGGCGGCGATGCCATCGTCGTTTCCGGTGTCGGACAGCACCAGATGTGGACGGCACTGCACTGGAAGTTCGCCCGTCCGCGCGAATGGATCAACTCCGGCGGCCTGGGGACCATGGGTTTCGGAGTTCCCGCCGCCATCGGTGCAAAGGCCGGCATGCCGGACCGCACGGTTTACCTGATCGACGGCGACGGATCTTTCCAGATGACCCATCAGGAACTCGCAACGGCGTCCGAAGAGGGTTTCCCGATCAAGATCGCTCTCCTCAACAACGGTGTGCACGGAATGGTCCGCCAATGGCAAACGCTCTTCTACGGGAAGCGCTACTCCGGCAGCGTCCTCGGTCGCGATTCCGTGAACTTCCCGATGCTCGCCGAGGCCATGGGCTGCGTCGGCATCCGTGTTGAAACGCCGGAAGAGGTCGGCCCGGCCATCGAGAAATCGCTCTCGATCAACGATCGGCCGGTCCTGATCGAGTTCGTCGTCGACCCTGAGGAGATGGTGTTTCCGATGGTTCCGGCAGGCGGATCGAACGATCAGGTTCTGCTCAGCCTGGAGGATCTGACGTGACCAAGCACACGCTGTCGGTCCTCGTCGAGAACAAGGCAGGTGTCCTGGCTCGGGTCTCATCGCTGCTGGCCAGGCGAGGATTCAACATCCACTCACTAGCGGTCGGGCCGACTGCCGATGAATCCATCTCGCGGATGACGATCGTGGTCGATGCTCCCGAGCTCGAACAGGTCAAGAAGCAACTCCACAAGCTCATCAACGTGGTGAAGATCACCGAACTGGACCCGAAGACGGCCGTCGAAAGAGAGATCGCTCTGATTCGAGTATCCACCGACGGCCAGAAACGGAGCGACGTACTCGAGGTGGCGACACTGTTCGATGCCATCGCGGTCGACGTCGGCGTTTCCACGATCATGTTTCTGGTCGCCGGGGCGCCGGACAAGGTGAACGATTTCGTCGAGTTGGTGCGTCCCTACGGCATCGCCGATCTCGTCAAGTCGGGTCGTGTCGCTTTGGCGCGCGACCAGAAGAGCCGTAAGTTGCGGGCGAGCTAGGAGCGAGGACCAATGGCCACCATCTACTACAACGAGAATGCCGACCCGTCGATCATCAAAGGCCGCAAGGTCGCGATCATCGGATACGGAAGCCAGGGACACGCACACGCGTTGAACCTGCAGGAGTCCGGTGTCGATGTCGTCGTCGGGCTGCGGGAACGTTCGGCGCGCCGGGCCACGGCGGAAGCCGCAGGGCTGAAGGTGGCGACGCCGGCGGAGGCCACCGCAAGCGCCGACCTGATAATGATGCTGACACCCGATCAGACGATGGCAGATCTCTACGAGAACGAGGTCGCGCCCTACCTCGAGCCCGGCGATGCCCTCTTCTTCGCTCACGGCTTCAACATCCACTTCGGAGCGATCGTTCCACCCGAACACGTGGACGTGGCGATGGTCGCACCCAAGGGTCCCGGTCACCTCGTGCGTCGCACCTACACCGAGGGTTCGGGCGTTCCTTGTCTGCTGGCGGTGCACCAGGATTACACGGGGTCGGTGCACGACCTCGGCCTCTCGTATGCCTGGGGAATCGGCGGCGGGCGGGCCGGCGTGCTCGAGACCACTTTCAAAGAGGAAACGGAGACGGACCTGTTCGGTGAGCAGGTCATACTGTGCGGCGGCGTGTCCTCGCTCATCAAAGCGTCTTTCGAGACTCTGGTCGAGGCGGGTTACCAACCAGAGTCGGCTTACTTCGAGACCTTGCACGAACTGAAACTCATCGTCGACCTCCTCTATGAGGGCGGCCTCTCGTACATGCGTTTCTCGGTTTCCGACACTGCCGAATACGGGGATTACACCCGCGGTTCTCGTATCGTGACCGACGACACCAAAGCGGCCATGAAAGAGATACTCACCGAGATTCAGTCGGGCGCGTTCGCCCACGAGTGGCTGGCCCAGGCAAAAGAGGGCGCACCGTTCCTCCTGGAGCAACGCTCGAAGGGGCGGACCCATCAAATCGAAGAGGTCGGGAAGGATCTGCGCAGCATGATGCCTTTCCTCGACCCGAAGACTGCGGACGACGCATGATCTGCCCGGACTGCTGTGGATGGTGGCTGGCGCTTCAACGGCCGGGCGACCGCTAGGTCGGCCCGGCCCTCGACAGCGCACGTAGTCACGGATTGCGAACCCCGCCATCCGTTGTTCACCTCGAAAGGCCCCACCCGAATGTCCGACCAACTCATAATCTTCGATACGACCCTCCGCGATGGAGAACAAGCACCGGGAATCGCCCTCAACTCCGACGAGAAACTGGCGATAGCCCATCAACTGGCGAAACTGCGGGTCGATGTAATAGAGGCGGGCTTCGCCGCCGCTTCCGATGGAGACTTCGCAGCAGTCGCCAGAATCGCCAAGGAGGTGAAGGGACCCGTCATCGCCAGCCTCGCCCGGTGCGTTCCGAACGACATCGACCGCGCCTGGGACGCGGTACGTCACGCCGACCGCAACCGGATCCACGTCTTTCAGTCCACCTCACCGATCCATATGGAGCGAATGCTCCGCATGACCCCGGAAGAGGTCATGCAATCTGTCAAAGAAGGGGTGGCGAGGGCCCGTTCGTATACAGACAACGTCGAGTTCTCACCGCAGGACGCCACCCGGTCGGATCCGGATTTCATGCTGGCCGTGTGCAAAGCTGCGGTCGAAGCCGGCGCAACGACGCTCAATATCCCGGACACGGTCGGCTACGCAACGCCGAGTGAATACGTCGAGCTGCTCACCCGGGTATACGACGAGGTGCGGGGCGGCAACGAGGACGTGATCATCTCGACGCATTGCCACAACGACCTGGGACTGGCCGTTGCCAACTCGCTCTCTGCCATCTCAGCGGGCGCGAGGCAGATCGAGGGTGCCATCAACGGCATCGGAGAGAGGGCCGGCAACACGTCGACCGAAGAGGTCATCATGGCGATCAAGACCCGTGAAGATCAGTTCGGAGTCGAGATCGGCGCCGACACGAAGGAGATCGTCGAGACCTCCCGACTCGTTGCCCGCCTGACCGGCTACCCGGTTCAGTACAACAAGGCCGTTGTGGGCAGGAACGCCTTCGCACACGAGTCCGGCATTCATCAGCACGGCATGCTGCGCGATCGTGAAACCTACGAGATCATGGATCCCCAGGCGGTCGGTCACGTCAGCCAGATCGTCCTCGGCAAGCATTCCGGGCGGGCCGGATTCGCCGACGCCCTCCGGAAGATGGAGATCGTCCTGGAAGAGGAGGAGTTTGAACGTGCCTTCGAGCGTTTCAAGGAACTCGCCGACAGGAAGGGTGAAATCTCCGAGGAAGGCATCCGGGCCATCGTCGACTTCGCCGCCGCGCGCGACGAGGAGCTCGTCCACCTCGTCAGCATGCACGTCGCGGGTGGCAATGAAGTCACTCCCCAGGCCAGCATCAAGGTGGAGACCCGCGGCCTGACCCTCGAGTACGAAGCCGAGGGGGACGGAATGGTCCACGCCACCTTCGCGGCACTGCAAAAGGCGTTCGGAATCGACGCTCGCCTGGTCGACTACCGGGTCGTACCGGTGACGGGCGGGGCCGACGCCATGGCAGAGATCAACGTCGTGGTGCAAATGGGTGGCCGTGCCTACGCGGGTCGGTCCGTGGATACCGACGTGGTCGGCGGTTCGGCGCGGGCCTTCGTCAATGCGCTGAACAAGGCTGCGCAACAGGTGATAACGGAAACGGTCGGCGAGGCGGACGTATGAACAGCTATCGCCTGGCCGCGATTCCGGGCGATGGTGTTGGGACAGAGGTCACGGCGGAGGCGATAAAGGCGGTCCGGGCTGCCGGTGCCCGATTCGACTTCTCGGTCGATGTCACCTCCTACGACCTGGGCGGTGAACGCTACCTGCGCACCGGCGAAGTGCTGCCGGACGAGGTTGAAGCTGAACTGGCCGGATTCGACGCCATCCTGCTGGGAGCAGTCGGGACACCCGACGTGCCGCCCGGAGTCCTCGAACGAGGGCTGCTGCTCCGGCTTCGATTCGAGTTCGATCAGTACGTGAACATTCGCCCCGTCAAGCTCTACGAAGGTGCTCCGACTCCGATAGCCGGCCTCACACCGGATCGGTGTGACATGGTGATCTTTCGGGAAAACACCGAAGGACCGTACGTGGGTGCGGGCGGGTTCTCCCGCAGGGGGACTCCCCACGAGATCGCCAACCAGGAATCCGTGAACACCCGCTACGGGGTCGAGCGGATCGTGCGCCGTGCTTTCGATCGGGCCAGGCGTTCTCGACGGCACGTCACGCTCGCCCACAAGACCAACGTCCTCAACTATGCGGGCGATCTCTGGCAACGGACGTTCGATGAGGTCGCCGGGGACTACCCGGACGTGGCGACCGATTACGTCCACGTCGACGCCATGTGCCTCTATATGGTCACGCAACCGGAGCGCTTCGACGTGGTGGTAACGGACAACCTGTTCGGAGATATCGTGACCGACCTCGGCGCGGCGATTCAGGGGGGAATGGGCCTGGCCGCCAGCGGAAACGTCAACCCGGAAAAGGACTACCCATCCATGTTCGAGCCCGTTCACGGCTCCGCACCGGACATAGCAGGCCGGGGTTGGGCCAACCCGGTGGCCGCCGTCCTGTCGGCGGCCTTGTGCCTTGACCACCTCGGCGAGAGTGAGGCTGCCACAGCCGTCGAACGTGCCGCCGCCTCAGTGTTGCCGGGATTGAGGACCATGGGTGGCCCCGACATGGGGGCGACGACGGCCGAGATCGGCGATCGGATAAGGGCGACGATCGAGTCCTAGAAGTTTTCTCGGCAATACTGATGCGCGTGCACAACAACAGCATTGCTGAGAAATGGTCCCTCTGTTTTCTCGGCAATACTGTGGCGCCCCACGCGCATCAGTATTGCTGAGAAAGCCCTAGTCGATGGGGAACTCGAGCTGACTGCGGGGCTCTTCCTCGGGGGAGGTCACCCAATCCGGGAGCTCGATGGGCGGGCGCCGTCTCGAGCGTGACGGCTGGGACGATTCGGTCACCGGCCGTCCGCCCGCTCTACGACTTATCCAACGGGCCAGTCGTCCTCCCCCGGCCGCTTCGAGTGGCTGGCGGATCGCCTGCGGAGCCTGGGCCAGGAGTTCCGGCGCTTGCTGCATCAACACGGGAGCCGACTGAACCCAGCGGGAACCGACAAGAGCCACATACATGACGGTGCCGGTCAGCGCCGAAATACCGATCGCAGCGAAGAACACCATCGCACGAGGCATATCGAGACCGTAGAAGTCGCGCAGATCACCCCACACCAACGTAAGGCCGAACAGAGAAGCCATGCTCCAGATCAGCCACTTGCGCCCGGCCGTCAACGGCCGGCACACGACGGCGAGTGCGAACAACCCGACCGCAACTAGAACGAAGGTGGCCATCGTCCGCGACTCATCGAGTTCCACCTCTTCGATCTGGGCGAGGCCGTACGCCCCAAACGTCGACAACGCCGCCACCGCGCCCACCGGGACCGCGAAGCGCATCACCCGGCCCACGAACCCGCGTGTCGCCCGGCGCGCCGTCGGCTCGAGCGCCAGGAAGAAGCCCGGGATCCCGATCGTGATCGATCCCACCAGGGTCAAGTGTCGTGGCAGGAACGGGAACGGCAACACTGCGATCGCCACTGCTATCGCAAGCAAGACGGCGTAGACCGTCTTCGTCACGAAGAGGTTGGCAACCCGTTCGATGTTGGCAATCACCCGCCTACCCTCGGCGACTACATCAGGCAGCGAGGCGAAAGACGAGTCGAGCAGCACCACCTGCGCGACGGCACGGGACGCACCGGAACCATTGCCCATCGCCACGCCTATGTCGGCTTCCTTCAGAGCGAGCACGTCGTTGACGCCGTCGCCGGTCATGGCGACCGTGTGCCCTCGCTTCTGAAGCGCCCTGACCATTGCACGCTTCTGGTGGGGCTGCACCCGACCGAACACCGTACCCCGCTCCATCACCTCGGCGAGCCGATTCGGATCCTTCGGAAGCTCCCGGGC
This sequence comes from Acidimicrobiia bacterium, assembly GCA_035471805.1. Taxonomy (NCBI): domain Bacteria; kingdom Bacillati; phylum Actinomycetota; class Acidimicrobiia; species Acidimicrobiia bacterium. Next base: position 18,697 of record DATIPS010000065.1, read on the forward strand.
GTCGACCACGTTCCAGGGGTTCGGTACTCCAACCTGAGCAGCAATGGCAGCCACCGTCGCCGGGTGGTCTCCCGAAATCACCTTGATGGCAACGTCCTGACGGGCGAAGTAGTCGAGTGTCTCAGCCGCATCCGGGCGTACGCGATCTCCGAGAACCACCAGCGCGGCAGGCTTCAGATTCACGGGAAGAGAACTCCCGACCAGTGGGTCGGTCGTCCCGGCCAGAGCGAGCACCCTCTTGCCGCCGGCTGCATGACGATCGGCGGAATGAAGCACGTCCGTGTCTGTCCCGGCGACGACCTCGGGTGCACCGAGTACCCAGGTACCGTGACCGGCGAACGACACCGCGCTCCACTTGCGATCGGAAGAGAACGGGGCAGCGTGCAGTACCGACCAGTCGGGTACCGCCGAGTATTGGGTGCCGACGGCTCGCATGGTTGCGTTTGGCGTCGTGTCGGCCGCTCCGACCGCGGCCAGTACCGCGGCGACATCGACCGCCGGGTCCAGCACTTCCACGTCGAGAACCCGCAGATGACCTTCGGTCAGGGTTCCCGTCTTGTCGAGGCACACCGTATCGACCCGGGCGAGACCCTCGACGGCGGGTAGCTCCTGCACCAGGACGTTCCGTCGCCCCAGGCGGACCACTGCCACCGCGAACGCCATCGAGGTGAGCAGGACCAGTCCCTGAGGAACCATCGCGACCAATCCGGCCACCGTGCCCTGTGCAGCCCCGCGGATTCCCTCGTCGACGCTGATCTGGCTCCAGATGAGCAGAACCCCTGTCGGAACCAGCGCCCAGCTCACCGCCAGCAGGATCCAGTCGATCCCGGTTCGCAGTTCCGACCGCGTGATCGAGAACTGTTTCGCCTCGATCGCCAGCTTCGCCGCGTAGGCATCGGCACCCACCCTGGTCGCCTTGAAGAGGCCGGAGCCGGCAACTACGAAACTGCCCGATCGGCAGGCGTCGCCTTCCCCCTTGTGAATCGGATCGGATTCGCCGGTGAGCAGCGATTCGTTGATCTCGAGCCCTTGCGCGTCGACGACCTCTCCGTCGACGACTACCTGATCTCCCGGGCTGAGACTCAGGAGATCGTCGAGCACGATTTCACCTACGGCGACCTCGACCCTCTTCCCGTCGCGGATGGCGACGGTCTTGGGTGCGCTCAGGAGTGCCAGGCGGTCCAGAGTTCTCTTCGCCCGCAGCTCCTGGATGATCCCGATGGCGGCGTTGATGACCATCACTGCCCCGAACAGCGCATCCTGGATCGGTGCGGCGATGAGGATTATCACCAGCAGCACACTGAGAATGAGATTGAAACGGGTGAGTATGTTGTCCCGCAGGATCGCTTTCGTCGTGCGGCTCGGCCCCTCCGGCACGACGTTGCGCTTTCCGGCCGCGACTCGTTCCGCTACCTCGCGGGCAGTCAGACCGGTGAGCGAATCTCGCCGCGGCGCTTCGGGAACCATGCTGTGAGGCTACCCCGCCGGCACCCCCATTCCTGCCACCGGCGGGATGGCCGCCGGCGGCGCGGGGTTACGCCCGAAACGGTCGGGGTCACTTGGGTAGGCGGGGTGGAGCCTTCTTGGGCCGTTCTCCGAAGTCGGGAACGGCCGGCTGCTGATCCTCGATGATCTTCAGGAGTTCGGCGACACCGCGCTCGAGTTGGGGGTCCCGCCCGGTTGCGTAGTCCTTCGGTGTGATCACGACCTCGATGTCGGGATCGGTCCCGTAGTTCTCCATATTCCATCCAACGTCCGCGAACCAGTTCGAGAACTCCGGCTGCGTGGTGATGGTTCCGTCGACAAGGGACTGCTGCGGCCAGATACCGATGACGCCTCCCCAGGTGCGGGTGCCGATCAGTGGCCCCAGGCCGTGCATCTTGAACGCATGCGAGAAGATGTCACCGTCCGAGCCGGCGTACTCGTTGGTGAGAGCCACCATCGGTCCGGCCGGTGCATCGTTGGGAATCGGGTACGGCTCGGTCCACCTGGTCACGCGGTAGCCGATCCGTCGCCGCAGAAGCTTCTCCAGGAGCAAATGCGACACATTGCCGCCTCGGTTGAACCGGACGTCGATCACGAGTCCGTCGTGATCGACTTCGGATGTCCAGGATCGGTGGAACTCGGCGAACCCGTTGGCGCCCATATCGGGCAGATGGATGTAGCCGGCACGGCCGCCGGATGCTTCGAGAACGCTCTGCCGGTTCGCCTCGACCCAATCGCGGTAGCGGAGCGCCGTCTCGGATTCGAGGGCGCGTACCGTCACCTGCCTGGGCTTGCTTCGACCGCGCCGCACGACCAGGCGAACCGGCCGGCCGGCCCGGTCGACGAGTGCCTCCGACGGAGTCAGTTCCTTGCCAAGTTCCTTTCCCTCTATCGAGACGATCCGATCACCCGCCGCTATGCCGATACCCGGCGCGCCGAGGGGCGACGAAGCCCGCTCTTCCCAGGAATCTCCCCGCGGAATGGCCGCGACTCGCCATATACCGGTGGTCGTCCGCTCGAGGTCTGCGCCGAGGTGACCGAGCGAGTATTGCGGTTCCGGTCGGTAGTCGCCGCCGAGCTCGTAGGCGTGCGACGTCCCCAGCTCGCCCTGCATCTCCCACATGAGATCCGAGAACTCGGCCCGGCTCGCCACACGCTCGACCAGAGGCAGGTATCGCTCGTAGATTTCCTCCCAATCGACGGCCGACATGTCCGGCGTCCAGAAGTGCTCGCGCTGGAGGCGCCACGCCTCGCGAAACATCTGGGCCCATTCGCGGCCGGGATCGACTTCCAGACGGACCCTGTCCAGTTCGAGCCATCCGGATTCGCGCCCCGGTTTGTCGTTCTTGGAGCTCTCCTCCTTGAACGCCACCGGCACCACCCGAATCCGTTTGCCGGCTCGAACCCCCAGAACCTTGCCGTCCATCGAAACGCCGACTGCGGTCACACCCTCGGAAACGGCCTCCACCTTGTTCTGTTGGAAGTCGTAGGACTCCAATCGCCCGACCACAACCGCCTCCGCCATCGGCTGCTGGCCGAGACTGCCGGTGATCTGAGTCGACAGGAAGAAGGCGCGGCCCTGCGCGCCGACGATGCGCGAGTATGAGCCTTCGGGAACCGGATAAGCGACGACCCGATCTTCGATACCTTCGAAGTCGATCTCGACGGGATCGGGACCGTCGCTCTCGTCGCCGTTACCCCCGCCGGGCCGTGAGGCGGTTCCACCCGGGGGGCGGGGTGTGCGGGTTGCGGCGCTGAACGGCGAAACCGTTTCACCGGCGAGCGGGATCAAGTAGGGGCGGGTTCCTTTCGGGAACCCGTAGTCGTGGAAGTGCGTGTCCGGGACCGGATCGAACACACGCCGCCCGATGAAGTGCAGGTAGCGGCCTTCGGGGTCGAATGAAGGGCCGACATCCACGAAGTCGGGACGCGTGATCCGGTGCGTCCGGCGCGTCTGCGTGTCGTATAGGTGGAGGGCGATCGTCCGCCGGGAAACGGCAGCCGAGAAGGCGATCCAGCGACCGTCCGGCGACCAGTCGGTCCCCTGGATCCAGAAGTGCGGACTGCGGTGGATGACGGTGGACCGACCCGAGCCCAGGTCAACCAGGATGACCTCGAAACGATGGTTGGTCAGGACGACGCGATCTGCTCCTGCCGGTGCCGGATCGAGGGTCCGGGGTCTTCCGATGTCACCGCCGATCGTCCGCAAGACGTTGCCGCCGGCGGCATCGAAGATCGTTAGTCCTTCCTCGCCGGATGCGTCAGAGACGGCAACGATTCGCTCACCGTCCGGAAGCCACGCCGCCAGGCGGGAACGAGCCGATGACACCTCTCCGTGGCGAAGCGGCGCACCCTCCCACAGATCCATCGAGATCGCTCCCCCGCGTGCGACCAGCGCAACGGCCTGGCCCTTCGGGTGGAGATCGAAGGACTCGATGAACCGCCCGGGAGAAATGAACCGCCGGTTTCGCTGGGGCCGGCTGCTCGGCACTCGTACGTCCAGTTTGGCCGATGCCGAACCGTCGAACAGGTACAAGTCGGCGCCGGCGTGGTAGACGATGTTCTTGCCGTCCGTGGCCGGGAACCTGGCGTAGAAGTCCTCGTGGTGCGTGTGGCGCTCGAGGTTGCGCCCGGTCGGCGTGCACGAGTAGATGTTGCCGGTTCCTTCATGGTCGGACAGGAAGTAGATGCGGCGGCCGATCCACATCGGGTCGGCCGTGTTCCCGTCGAGGTCGATGAGAGGTGCGTAGTCACCGGATCCCTTCCGGTCGATCCAGAGCGTTCCCGTCCGGCCACCCCGGTAACGCTTCCAGCGGGCCGGATCGAACGAGTTCCTGCCGATAACGACTCCCGGACCGCCCGGCTGATGAGATATCGCTCTGGCGGGACCGACCTTGATCGCGACCGGTGGCCCGCCGTCCAGGGGAACCTCGTACAGGGACTGTCTCTGGGCGAACGGTTGGTGCCAGTCGGTGGCCACGATCACGCTGGTTCCGTCGGGTTTCCATCCCACCACGTGGGTGAGGGCCCCGAAGTAGGTCAGACGACGGGCGGGACCACCGGCGGAGGACATGATGTGAGCCTCGAGATGACCCTCGTCCCGGCTGGAGAACGCGATCGTTGATCCATCCGGCGAGAAACGCGGGTAGGCGACCAGGCCGGGGTTGGCGGTCAGACGATGGGCCCGGCCTCCGTCGACTCCGACCGACCAGAGGTCGTCCTCCGCCACGAAGACGATCGTGTCGCCGCTGATCGACGGATGCAGGTAGTAGCCGAGTTCGCCCAACGGGACCCCTTCTTTGGAGAACGACCATCGTAGCGACGCGACGGTGCCCGGACCGAAGCCCGGGCACCATTCCAGGTCTGTTTTCGCGCGACATTCGGTACCTATAGGTTCGGAATGTCGCGCGAAAACGGGTTCTTAGGCGTCTATGAAGCCGTTCTCGACCAGGAAGTCACGTGCGATATCCGCCGCGTCCAGCTGTTCGATGTCGAACTGCCGGTTCATTTCTGTCAGGTCGGCCGTTGAGATCGCTGCGCTGATCCTGTCGACCAGGTCCCTGAGATCCGAGCCGTAGGCGTCGGCAATCTCGTCACTCAGAACCGGAACCACGTTGTCGGCCGCCAGCATGCTCCGGTCGTCTTCGAGCAGCACCCACCCCTTGTCGGCAATGATGCCCGACGTCGAGAAGAGCAGAGCAACGTCGATCTCGTCGGCTTCGAACGCCTGCACGGTGATGGCGCCCGCATCGAGTGGCGTGAAGTTTCCGCTCAGATCCAACCCGTAAGCGCTTTGCAGGCCGGGAATGCAGAACGGATTGGTCTCACAGTCCGGTGGGCCGCCCAGAACGAGATCGGCACCTTTCGAGGCGAGGTCGCTCAGCGTCGTGATCCCGAGGGATTCGCTGGTCTCTGGTTTGATCACGAAAGCGTTCGTGTCGATGGCCGGAGAAGGATCAAACGCCTGAAGGCCTCGCTCGGACAAGTACTCCCGCAGCTTCTCCGTCGTGGCTTCAGCGTCGCCGGTCGCCTCACCGGCGAAACCGTTCAGAAACTCGAGCATTGAAGCCGCGTATTCGGGCGTGAAGTTGATGTCTTCGCTTTCAAATGAGGCCAAGACGATGTCTCGATATCCACCGAGTGGCTGAACCGCAACATCGTATCCCTCTGCCTCGAGGGCCTGTGCATACAGCGAAGCAAGGATGGCGGACTCTCCGAAATCCTGCGCTCCTACCTTGATCTGCGGGCCGTCGATCGGCCCTCCGTCGTTGCCGTCACCCGATCCGCACGCACTCAGAATCAGCGCTAGCGCGATCGCCCCGACGGCAACCCTGCGGACGTTCCGCATGGGTTTCTCCCTTCATCATGGACCCGCCGAACAGCGGTCCTCATACCCTAGGGGGATGCTGCGATTACTCCTATATCACCCGTGCGCACCGAGCTCGACACCGGAGAGGTCCCGTGCGGAAACACCTCGCGGCAGAACCCAGCGCTCCGCCGCGGCGAAGGCCTGATCCGTGAAGAGTGACAAGGCGGCAACGAGCAGCGCCCCGGCAAACACCGACACGTCATCACCCTGCGCGAAGCCGTCGATCACATACCGACCGAGACCGCCCCAGCCGACCACCGCTCCCAGTGTGGCGGTGGCGACCACCTGGACGGCCGAAACCCGGATAGCAGTCCAGATGACCGGCATGCCCAGCGGGAGCTCCGTTTGAGTCAATACCTCGAGATCGGTCATCCCCATGCCGACGGAAGCCTCTACGGCCGCCGGCGACACCTCCCGCACAGCCGTGTAGCCGTTGGTGAAGATAGGAGGAATCGCCAGGGCGACCAATGCGACGAACGTCGGCCATGAGCTGATCCCCAGGCCGAGCCGCAGAGCGATCGGGAATGCGAGCGCGACGATCCCGAAAGAAGGAACCGCCCGCCCGATGTTGGCCAGCGAGATGGCCAGGTACGCTCCGCGCCCGTGATGGCCGAGCCACACGGCGACCGGAAGCGCCAGGATCACCGCCACGGCGACTGCAAAAGCCGAAATCCGTATGTGGTCGAAGGTTCTGACCAGGATGCCGTCCTGCCCCGACCAGGAATCCACGGATGTGAAGAAACCGATCAGGTCATTGAAGAAGCTCACGACGTCGCCTGTTTCCGTGTCCACGGCGCCGACCTGCGCTCCAGGCGAACCAGCAAGTAGTCGAGCAGCATCGCAAGGAGAATCGATAGGACCGTCCCCACCAGGATCTCCGTCGCGAAGTTGCGACCAAGTCCCCGCTTGATGAAGACCCCGTATCCTCCCTGTCCGATCAGGCTGGTGACCGTGACGAGTCCGACCGTCGTCACCGAGGCGATCCGGAGGCCGGCGACGATAACCGGAACGGCCAGCGGCACTTGGATCTCCCAGAGGATCCGCCTGTCCGTGTATCCCATCCCGAGCGCCGCTTCACGAACGGAGGCGGGTGTGCCGTCGATTCCGGCGACGATGTTCCTGATCAGGATGAGCAGCGTGTAGGAGACGAGGCCGATCTCTGCGGTGAGGATCGAAAGTCCGGTGAACGGCACCAGGAAGGCGAAGAGCGCAATGGAGGGAATGGTGTAGAACACTCCGGCTACCCACGTGATCGGAGTGAGTGAAGCCCGGTAGCGGAGCGCCACCACCGAAAGCAACAGCGAAAGGCCGAAGCCCGCCACGAGGGCGACACCGGTGAGCGTCAAATGCTCGAGCGTCCGCTGCCATATCTCGTCCAGATGGCTCCAAACCCAGGACCAGCGAACGAAGGGCTGATCGGTCACCGGCGAATCTCACGGTTGATCTGATCTGCCGTGATCATCCCCATGTACGCATCACCGTCGAACACCGCCGCAACCTGGGTCCTCGTCGTCACGATCGCGTTGAGGGCTTCCTTCAGCGTTCCAGAGAGATCGATCCTGGTTCGGAACGGTCGCAGCGGTCCGTCATCGACCAGAACGCGACCGGCGAGGTCGGCTTCCGAAACCCAGCCATCGATCCGGCTCCCCTCGCCTACGGCCACCCAGTCGATCCCGTATTCGGACAGAACGGTTCGGGCCGCGTCCACCGCAGTTCGCGGCAATACGACCGGTCCTCGATCCAGCTCGACATCGGCGATCTGAATCAGGGAGAGGCGCTTGATGCCGCGGTCGCTGCCGAGGAACTGGGCTACGAACTCGCCGGCCGGGTCCCGCAGAAGCTCGTCCGGCGGCCCGTACTGCTCGAGCACCCCGCCGACGTTGAGGATCGCCACCCGATCACCCAGGCGGATAGCCTCATCTATGTCGTGGGTCACGAAGACGATCGTCTTCTTGACCCGGTCCTGCAGCCGGAGCAACTCTTCTTGCAGTCTCGTGCGGACAATTGGGTCGACCGCGCCGAACGGTTCGTCCATCAACAACACGGGCGGGTCGGCGGCGAGCGCCCGGGCAACTCCGACACGCTGCTGCTGACCACCGGACAACTCGGCGGGGTAACGGTCGGCCATCTCTACCTCCAGGCCGACCAACCCGATGAGCTCTGCAACGCGGTCTTCGATGCGAGCCTTGTCCCATCCGAGGAGTTTGGGAACGGTCGCGATGTTCTGACCGATCGTGCGATGCGGAAAGAGCCCGGTCTGCTGGATGACATAGCCGATCTGGCGCCGGAGGATGTGAGGTTCGGTTCCCGCTGCGTCCATGCCGGCCACCCGGATCGACCCGGAGGTTGGTTCGATTATCCGGTTGATCATCTTGAGCGTCGTGGTCTTGCCGCACCCCGACGGGCCGACGAGAACAACGATCTCACCTTCCGGGATTTCGAGAGATAGGCCGGCAACCGCGGGGACTTCCGAACCGGGGAAGAACTTGGACACGTTCTCGAGGCGGATCATCGGTTCGGACATGATTCACGAGGATAGGGGTTCGTCGGGAGCCGGGGGCTCAACGCCCAGCGCTCACGACCCCCCGCTCCACACTTCCAGAACGTCCGGCACCTCCGCCAGCGACCGCACCTCTGCATCCGGCACGATCCCGGTCGTATTCGGGGCACCGGAACGATTGAGCCATATCGAATGCATTCCCGCTCTCCGGGCGCCGGCGATGTCGTCGCGCAGAGAGTCCCCGACGTATGCGGAATCTTCGGCAGGGACACCGGTGCGGTCCAGGAGAACCCGGAAGATGCCGGGGTCGGGTTTGGCCACGCCCTCGGTTGCGGAATAGAGGATCGAGTCGAAGTAACGATCCAATCCAAGCTGGGCCGGATCCGTGTTGCCGTTCGAGAGCAGGGCGATCCGATACCGGCCGTACACGGCGTCGAGGGCCGGCACCACGTCCTCGAATGCCCGCAATCGCTGCGCCTTGATCGCGAAGAACATCGCGTTGAGGCGGGCCGCCAGCGCGGCATCCGTGATGCCGATCTCTTCCAGCGTGCGCTCGAAGGCGGCATAGCGAACAACCGCCAGGTCGGCGACCCGGCCCTCCAGTTCGGCTGCGACCCGATCGCGGATTGCAATCATCCTCTCCACCGTGAGGGCGGCGGTCGACGGTCCCGGATGGTTGGTCCACAGATCTTCGAGCGTGCTCCGCAGAGCCGAACGCATCGCCGCGTCGAAGTCCCAGAGGGTGTTGTCGCCGTCGAATGCCACGAGTCGGATCATGGCGTCGATTCTGCCCGGCGAAGGGGACCTCAGCGAACCGAGGGAGCGGCCGATAGGTCGCCGAGCCCGACGTCCCATAGCCGATCGGCCAGTCTGAACGCTGCAACCACCAGGGGCGCGGCGGAGGGTCCCGCCGGAGTCTTCTCAGGATCCGGCGTGAACCGCACCAGGCCGCCCTGCTCACCGGGGCCCAGGTGAAGTGAGGCGACCGTTTCGTCCTCCTCACCTGAAACCTCGAACCGGCCGTCCCCGGTCCCTGCAAGCAGAACGGTCTCGGTGCTCGAAGCCTTCTTCTCGACGCCGGTCCAGCCGCCGCCGCCGCGTTTCCCGTCTGCGGATTCGAGGACGAGTCTCTCGAACTCGTCCGCCCGATAGTCCAGTTGCTCACCCTCGATCAGTGCCCGGTTGATCGATCCCATACCCAGTTGGGGCAGACCGGTCAGCAGGGTCCCGATACCCGCCCCGGCGCGCGTGTTGAGCTCGGTGGGAAGGAAACCGGATTCGGTCATTACACCGTCCACCGTGAAAGCTCCTCGATAGCCGACCCTGGCGCGGAGATGTTCCCCGACCCTTCGTGCCACGGACCGCATGGCTTCTCGATCACGGTCTTCCGGGTCCCAGAAGGAGGCAACGCCGCAGTACTTCAGCTTCTTGGGGAACCGGCGGAGGGTCATGATTTCGCATGGGCGCAGCGCAGCCACCCCTTCCGGGAACACGATCCCGTGAATGCTGCACGGGATCCCTTCCAGGAACGGCATTATGCGCACCCGATCGCAGTGACGACCGAAGAACCGGAGCGGCTCGGACAGGTCGCCGTCGCGCTCGATCCACCTCGTGTACTCTGCTCCACCGTTGAATCCGTCCCTGGCGTCGCCGGCCAGGACAACCCCTGCGCCTCGGTCGAACCCGGGCGTCGCTCGCTCTATCGCCAGGCGGTCAACCGGAATGATCGAGGACGGCGCTCTTTCGACCCCGGCGGCGTCCCAGATTTCGTCGGCGACGAGCTTGTCTTCGAGCGCCAGCCATTCCGGGCGACGCCAGCCGTAGACGAAACGGCCCGCGATCGAATCCTGGTAGAAGAAAGGCCCGGCCAGCATCACAGCTTCACGTTGCGGATCCCACTCGTCGAGCGCCCGAACGATCTCGGGCGGAGGATGATGCAGGAGATTCTCCGTGAGACGAAACGAGCCGATTATCGAGTCGGACTCGGTATTCATGATGAACCATCGGGCGTCCTCGGCGGAGGGCAGAGCACCGGAGCCCAATCCGGAGGCCAGGATGAAGAGCTCCTGGGCGCCGAGATCCCTGAAAGTCTTGACGGCCGGCGTGAAGGCGGCGAGCGGAGCCCCGGCGAGGATCAGTTTGCGCCCTTCGAACTGATAACGGGTCAGTTCCCGGAAGTACTCGACGTCCATGGCGAAAGGCTAGATCCCCCACCCTGCCGCTTGTGGCGGTTTCGCGGCATCCACCCGCTCAGGGTCCGACCACACCGACCAGGAACCCGTCGTCGTCGATGACCGGGACGGGAGCCCCTCCGAGCACCTCGCCGACCTCGCCGATCTCGTCGACCGGCGTATCGACCTTGACGGCCACCGGATCTTCCATGATGGATCCCACCTGAATCCCATGCCCAACGAGCAGCAGGGCCGATCGTCGGACCATACCCACCAGCTTGCCGTTGTCGGCGACTGGTAGAACGGAATACTCGAGCAGTCGGAGTGCATCGCCGGATCCAAGCATCGGACTCAGGTAGGCATCGGGTTCACGCAGCAGGTGAAATGCACGCTGTGGAGCCGAGCGGACGACCACCGTCCCTGCCGGGGCACGGGTCTGTAGTTTGCGCCCCGGACCGAAGAACTGCCTTTGCAGCCACGACCCTCCCGGCGCGCCCGCAATGAGGAGCGTTCCCTTGTCGAGTTCGTCCACGAGGTCGGCCGGCTGTTCGGTCTGAACCAGCCTGCTGAGCATGCCGTCGGCGAGTGCACTCAGGGCATCGAGGCTCGATTGGGCGGCGGCCCGATCGTCATCCGGCCCGTAGGCGGAGAGCAGCTCTGCCGGAACGTCGAGTCTTTCACCGAGCTGGCGGGCCACCGCCGCGGCCAGGTCGGAGTGAGGTCCGCCGGCGACTGCCGCGACGATCGAAGTGGTGGCTTCGAGGTTCAGCTCGTTGGGGACCGCAACCGAGACGAGATCGAACGAAGTCATCTTCTTGGTTACCAGCAGGTCGGACCGCTCCGCCCGGCAGATGTCCTCGAGTTTGCCCTCGACTCGCATACTGTCCGGATCCAGGGCCGCCGCGAGTTCTCCACATCCCTTGCCGCGCGTCCAAATCACGGACTGCAATGCGAACCGGTGTGGCGACTGCTCGGGTAGGGCGACCATGCGGGAGCCAGTTTGGGGGTGAAGTGGCGGAAACGCAAGCCCGCCTTCGCAAGTCCGAAAACGCGGCAAACTTGGGAATCGCGTCCAGATTCCGTACATTCTCTTCTCGCAATGATTATTGGCATACCCAAGACCACAGGGGCCGGTGAGCATCGGGTTTCTATGACACCCGATGTGGTCGCCCGCCTCACGAAAGAAAACCACGAGGTAGTTGTGGAATCCGGAGCCGGTACGGCTGCCGGATTCGTCGACGATTCCTACGTGGCCGTAGGAGCATCGATCGGTGACGCCGCCCGGGCCTGGTCGGCGGACGTCGTGTGTTGCGTGGAGTATCCGTCAGATCAAGGGCTGGCAAACCTGAGGTCGGGTGCGGTGCTGCTCGGAATGCTCCAACCCCTCGACGCACCGACCCGTCTGACCGCCCTCGCCGAAACGGGGGTTACCTCGATGGCGTTCGAAATCGTGCCCCGCACGACGAGAGCGCAATCGATGGACGTTCTGTCCTCGCAGGCGACGGTTGCCGGCTACCAGGCGGTCCTCCTGGCTGCGGAGAAACTGGACAAGTTCTTCCCGATGCTGACCACCGCAGCCGGAACCATCGCTCCTGCGAAGGTGCTCATCCTGGGTGCAGGGGTGGCAGGGCTCATGTCCATTGCCACCGCACGGAGACTCGGAGCCGTCGTCTCGGCATTCGATGTCAGAGCAGAGGCGGCCGAGCAGGTCGAGTCCCTCGGCGCCAGGTTCGTCAGCATCGACATGGAACAGCAGGACTCTTCTGCCACCGGCGGCTACGCCAAGGAGGTCGCCGAAGACACTCAGGCGAAGATCCTCGCCGGACTGGCCAAGCCGGTTGCTGAAGCCGATGTCGTGATCTCGACCGCGCAGATTCCCGGACGACCGGCGCCTCTGCTGATTACCCGGCAGATGGTCGAGGCAATGCGCCCCGGCGCAATCGTCGTCGATCTGGCTGCACCGACGGGAGGCAACTGCGAGTTGACTCAAGCCGGCACCACGGTCGTCCATTCGAACGTCTCGATCATCGGACCGACGAACCTGCCGAGCATGGCCGCCGGCGATGCTTCGAGGATGTACGGGCGCAACGCCCTGGCGCTCATGAAACTGTTCCTGAGCGAAGACGGAGTGGACGTCAATTTCGAAGATGACATCATCGAAGGATCGGTCGTAACACATGGTGGGGCGGTGGTGCACCCCCGTGTGAAAGCTCTACTGGACGGAGGAGGTAACTGATGGAACTAGTGATCTCTATCACCGTGTTCGTCCTCGCCGCCTTCGTCGGCTTCGAGGTCATCACGAAGGTGCCGCCGACGCTGCACACCCCGCTGATGTCGGGGTCGAATGCGATCTCCGGCGTCACGATCATCGGCGCATTGATCGTCGCCGGAGAGGCCGAGAGCAACCTGGGTGAGGTACTCGCGTTTCTGGCGGTGACTATGGCCATGATCAACGTGATCGGCGGCTTCATGGTCACCGATCGCATGCTCGAGATGTTCAAGAAGAAGGAGCGCTGATGAGCCGGGAGATTTCAGCACTCATCTACCTCCTGGCGGCTGCGCTGTTCATATACGGTTTGAAGCGCTTGTCCTCGCCCAAGACGGCCCGGTCGGGCAACCAGCTGGCGGCGTCGGGTATGGCGGTTGCCATCGTGGTGACCTTGACCAACAGCGGGATCAGCGCATGGACGATCATCGCCGGCATCGTCGTCGGAAGCGGTATCGGGGCCTATCTGGCCAGGTCGGTCGAGATGACCGGCATGCCCGAACTCGTGGCCGCATTCAACGGCTTCGGTGGCGGCGCCTCGGTGATGGTGGCTTCGGCCGAGTTCTTCCAGAACCCGGATCCCGCAGTCCAGACGGTCGTCACCATCGCTTTGTCGGTCGTCATAGGTGCAATAACCTTCTCCGGCAGCTTCATTGCGTGGGGCAAGCTGAACGGCAAGCTCCCCGGGCAACCGTTCGGTTATCCGGCCCAGAAACTTATCGACCCCCTGATCATTGCGGTCATCGTCGTGTTGAGCGTCCTCCTGGTGCTCGATAGCGGCGGTTCGATCGTGCTGTGGGTCTTGCTGGGCCTGGGACTGGTGCTGGGTGTCACCCGCGTCATCCCGATCGGCGGAGCAGACATGCCGGTGGTCATCTCCCTGTTGAACGCCTTCTCAGGTGTGGCCGCCTCCATGGCCGGGTTCGTGATCAACGAGAACGCGCTGATCATCTCCGGTGCCCTGGTGGGGGCTTCGGGTCTGATCCTCACCAACATCATGGTGAAGGCGATGAACCGGTCGCTCGCCCATGTGCTCTTCGCAGCCTTCGGCGGGGCGGACTCGACGGGACAAGGCGGCACGACCAGTGACAAGCCGGTCAAGTCGGCTTCGGCCGAGGATGTCGCGATCACGATGGGCTACGCACAATCGGTCATAGTCGTGCCCGGCTACGGTCTCGCTGTGGCGCAGGCTCAGCATGTGCTGCGCGAACTCGCCGATCTTCTCGAGGCGAAGGGTGTGGACGTCCGGTATGCGATCCACCCCGTGGCCGGCCGCATGCCCGGCCACATGAACGTGCTGCTGGCAGAGGCGGATGTGTCCTACGACAAGCTGTTCGCTCTCGAGGACATCAACGGCGATTTCCCACGGACGGACGTAGCCCTGATTGTGGGGGCCAACGACGTCGTCAACCCGGCCGCCCGTGAGGATGCGACCTCACCGATCTACGGCATGCCGATACTCGACGTGGACTTCGCCACCACTTCGGTGGTTATCAAGCGGAGCCTCTCCCCCGGCTTCGCCGGTATAGACAATCCGCTGTTCTACAACGAGAACAACCTGATGCTCTTCGGCGACGCCAAGGGCGCCATCCAGGAGTTGATCGCAGCAGTCAAGGAAATGTAGGACCGTCGACGGTCGATTGGTAAGAGGCGGGCCTGTCGGGCCCGCCTCTTCTATCCAGTAGGAATTTTCTCAGCAATACTGATGCGCGTGGAGAACCACAGTATTGCTGAGAAACCTGGGTGATTATGGAATTCAACGAGATCCTCAAGAAACGTCGGATGGTCCGCAACTACACCGACGAGCCGGTCGAAACGGCCGCAATCGAGCGGATCATCCAGGCCGGACGGCGGGCTCCCAGTGCCGGGTTCACCCAGGGACAGTCGTTCGTAGTCGTGACCGATGGCGAGATCCGGGAAAAGATCGCCGGGTTGGCCGGCGAGACCTCCTATGTGGAGGCCGGGTTCGACCCTTGGATCTCGAAAGCGCCAGTCCATGTGATCGTCTGCGTCAACGAGCACGACTATCACCGCCGCTATCGCGAAGCCGACAAGGCGCCGGCCGGCGACATGGTCTGGCCGGTCCCCTACTGGTGGGTCGACGCCGGCGCCTCGATGATGCTGGTTCTCCTGGCGGCCATCGAAGAAGGCCTGGCGGCAGGGTTCCTGGGCGTGCATTCGATCCCGGACCTGAAGGAGCTGCTCTCCATCCCCGACGAGGTTGAACCTATCGGCGTGATCACCATCGGTCACCCTGCACCGGACCGCAAGTCGGGTTCCCTCACGCGGGGTTGGAGATCAGACGCCGACATCAAACACTGGCAGCGCTGGAACTCAGCCGGCGAAGGCGAGTAGAACTAGGCCGCCCGCTATCAACGCGGCGGCCCGCAGGCGGCGGGCGCCGAGCGGTTCCTTGAGAATCAGCCAGCCGCCGAGCGCGCCGAACACCACCGAGGTCTCGCGTACCGCAGCGACCAGACCGAGCGGTGCCGAGCGCGCCGCGATCAGGACCAGGCCGTAGGCGCCGGCCGATGCAATCCCTGCGAACACGTACCTCCACCGCTCGGTTCGGACCGCCGCGCCGAGCCGCTGCCAACCGCGCCTCCCCACGACTATCGGGGTGAACAGGATTGCCCCCATCACGAACACGGTGACCGTGTAGGCGAAGCTCTCGTCCAGCGATCGGACCGCAGCACCGTCGATGCTCGTATATGTTGCGATGAAAACGGCCGTCAGCAGTGCCCACCAGGAGCCGCGCCCAACCTTGCGCAGGCCGACCATCAGCACCCCCGCCGTAAGCAACAGGATGGCTCCCAGGCCGACCGTGCCCGGCCGGTCGTCGAGGAACAGGAAGGCCACCAGCGTGATGACCAGCGGCGCCGCCCCCCTGGCCACCGGGTAGACGACCGACAGGTCGGCCCGTTCGTATGCCGCCACCAGCGCCAGGCTGTAGGCGACGTGGACGATTCCGGAAACGGCGAAATACGGCCAGGCGCTCCAGGGGATTCCGACCGTCAGCAGGAACGGGAGGAAGACCAGCGCACCGAAGAACACTTGAGCCCATCCGGCCACCAGACGATCGCTGCTCGCCTTGACCAGCAGATTCCAGGAGGCGTGCAACAGCGCCGCGCCGAGCACGAGTGAGAATGCGGTCCAGCCGATGGTCGCTCCTTTCCTTGCGGATTGTACGACCGCGCACCAGCCTGATCGCCCTGCCGCAGGCACGTCGGAGCTAGCCTGGCACCTGCTCGAAGAGGAGAGCGATGAGTTCTGACCCATCCCAGATTGCGTCGATTCGTCTAGCGGTGACCACCTCGCTCATCGAAGGAGACGCAGGCGGCGCCTTTCACCTGGTCCGCGACCTCCTCGCCCAAGGTGTTCCTTTCGACGTCGTTCTGTTCGATGTCGTCGCGGCCGCCCACGCCGACTTCGGGAGGAGATGGCAAGACGGCGACTACCGGATAGCCGACGAGCACGCGGCAACCGGGACGGTCGAGACCGTGGTCGCACTGCTGGCCGGATCGTTTGACCTGCCCGACGACGGCGACCCCATCGTCGTCGCCGCCGCAGAGGGCGACCACCACTCGCTGCCGGCCAGACTCGCCTCCGCCCATTTGCTGGCCCTCGGGTATCGGGTCCGCTACCTGGGGTCCAACATGGATGCCGCCGATCTCGCCGCCTTTCTCGGGGATGATCCACCGGCGGCTCTGATCCTTTCCTGCGCGATGTCGACACTCCTTCCCGGCGCCCGGGCGAGTGTTCGCGCCGCGCACCGCGCCGGTGTCCCGGTGCTGAGCGGCGGGCCCGGTTTCGGCCCCAACGGTGTCTGGGCCTATTCCGTCGGCGCCGACGCCTGGGTTGCCTCGCCCCGTGAGATCGACGACGTGCTGCGATCCTGGGAGCCCGACATAGAGGTTGCCGAGCAGCTGGTGCAGCCGGAACATCCGGAGTCGGCGTCGATCGACAAACACCGCGAGGACATACTGGCGGCCGCCGTCGGCACCCTGGACTGGCCCGGCCGGAGGATCCGCAGCGAACTCGCCCTGCTGCTGCAGGCCGTCGAAGCGGCACTGCTGGTCGACGATCCGTCTCTCGTGTCGGGCTTCACGGCGTGGCAGTCGTCTCTGCTGTCGTCCCACGGATATGCCGCACAGGTCCCGGCAGATCTGCGGCGCGCACTGGCCGCCGGATTGGCCGCGGTGGCTCCGGGTGCCGCCGGTCTGCTCGACGGCTAGGCGGGGGACGGGGCAATCACCACCCATCTACGATGCTCGCGGTGAGCGACGCTGTCTACGTACGAGACGGGGAGTGGTTCGTTCCCACTCGCTTGGCGGGGGGACCGTGGTCCGCCGATGCACAGCACGGTGGTCCGCCCAGCGCTCTGCTGGCCGGAGCCATCGAACGCGTCGAACCGGCGGGGATGTTCGTATCTCGAGTCACCGTCGAACTTCTCAGACCGGTGCAAATGGTCCCGCACCGAATCGAGGTCGAGGTGCTGCGACAGGGCAAGCGGGTCCAACTGATCGGCGCCCGCCTCTCGTCTGCGGACGGTGAGGTCGCCAGAGCGACGGCGCTGCGTATCCGCACCGACGACGCCATCGACCCCGGCCCGTCGATTCACTCAACCGGTCCGCCCGCCCCGCCGTCGACCGGCATCGAACGCCCGTTCTTCGAGGGATTCCGGCACTTCTTCGCCGATGCCATCGAGGTCCGCTATCTGGCCGGCGGTGCGGATCTCCCCGGACCGGCAACGGCCTGGATCCGGCTGTCCGCTCCTCTCGTCGAGGGAGAGGAACCGAGCCCTTTGCAGCGGGTGGTCGTGGCCGCCGACACGGGCAACGGGATCAGCTCCGAACTGGGCTTCCAGGAGCACGTCTTCATCAACCCGGACCTCACGGTGTACCTGCATCGTGAACTGGTCGGCGAATGGGTTCTCCTGGATGCCGTTACGGACATCTCGGCCGGTACCGGCCTTGCCCAGTCCGCCCTCTCCGACGAACAGGGGTCGATCGGCCGCTCGCTGCAGGCGCTGTACGTCGACCGCCGCTGACCTCCTTCGAGCAACCGTCGGCTGATCGGGCCGCGTAAGCTGCCTCTGTGCACATTTCCGCAGTCGAGCTTCGCCTTCTCACCGCCGAACTCGTGGACCCTTTCAATACTTCGTACGGTTCGATCCTCTCGCGCAATCCGATCATCGTGCGGGTCTTCGGCGACGGTCACGAAGGATGGTCGGAATGTCCGGCCGACGTCGCTCCTTCGGCAGACCGCAATCCTGTCGGGGTTGCATGGAGTGCTCTCGAATACCGGATCGCCGGACAGGTGATCGGCCTCGACATCGATCACCCGCTCTCACTCAGCCTGGACCCGTCGGTTCCCCGGCCGGTCCGCGCTGCGATGGAGATGGCCGTGTGGGACCTGCACGCTCGCTCTCTCGGGCTCCCGCTGTGGCATGTGCTCGGTGGCGAAGACCGTCCGATTCCTTCCGGCGTGGTGGTCGGGATCCCCGAAACGGTCCCGGCACTGCTGGCTACCGTCGCCGATCGGGTCGAACAGGGCTATCAGCGGGTGAAGTTGAAGATCAAACCGGGCTGGGACGCCGTTCCGATAGAGGCGGTCCGTTCCCGGTGGCCGGGTCTGGCTGTTTCGGCCGACGCCAACGGCGCATACACGCCGGCGGATGAAGAGTCGTTGAGGGAGATGGACACGCTCGAACTCCAGTACCTGGAACAGCCTTTCGCGGCTCCGGACATCGAGGAGAGTGCGCGTTTCGCAGGGACGGTCACCACTCCCATCTGCCTCGATGAGTCCCTCCCCGATCGAGCGAGCGTTCACCGGGCCCTGACGCGTCACCCGGACTTCGTCATCAATGCCAAGCCGTCCCGCCTGGGCGGCCACGGCGAGACTGTTGCCGTCCACCGACTGGCGCGCGATGTTGGTGCCGATCTCTGGTGCGGCGGCTATCTGGAAACCGGGATCGGCCGTGCGCACCTGGTGGCCGTGGCGACGCTTCCGGGGTTCACCCTCCCGGCAGATATCTCTGCATCGGCGAGGTACTGGAAGCGTGACCTGGTCCGACCGGAGTGGACACTCAGGGACGGTTCCCTGATTCCCACCGGGGCGCCGGGAATCGGCGTCGAGGTCGACACCGAGTACCTGGACCACCTCACCACTCGCAGGATTCTGCTGGAGGTGTAACGAATCCTCGCCTCCTGAGACTTAGATACGGGAGGCTAGGAAAACAATGGACCCGTACAACCATCTCCGCTCATATGGAGAAGCGCTCATCGACAGTGTCGATCCGGCGCGTGCCGAGGCCGTGGCCGTTCGTGCCCTTGCGGCCCCCTCGGCGGGTCTTTCTTTGCGCAGGCGTCTGGTCGCCGTCGCGGCCGCCGGTGCCACGTTCATCACCGGCAACCTCGGTGTGGCATTTGCCGCCGATTCCGCGGTTCCCGGCGACCTGCTCTACGGCCTGGACCGGGCTTACGAACAGCTCTCCGAGCTCATCGGATTGTCCGGCGATCATTCGGAGGAACGTCTGGAAGAAGCGCTCCTGCTTGCCGCGGCCGGCAACACGGCAGGTGCGTTGGACGCGGTGATCGAGTCGATGGCAGAGCTGCGTGACCGTGGGAACCTCGAGGCTCCCGGCCTGGAGACGGCACTGGACGCCGTCGCGGAGGCGCGTGATCGCAAGAACGCCGAAGTGGACGCAGAGACCGCCAGCGCTCACGCCGAGAAGGTGGTCTCCATCGCCCATCAGATTGCCGCGGCGGCTCACAGCGAGAACTACAACCTGAACGAAACCCGGGAAAGCATCAGTGCCCTCATCGAGGAACTGAAGCTTGCAGCCTGGGAAAGAGGCCGGGGCAACGCATTCGGACGTGACAAGGACAAAGGTCAAGGGCAGCCGCCCGTCGACCTTGGCAACGGCGGGGATCGAGGGAACTCAGGGGAGGCACCCAAGCCTTGATCCGAGTCGGGCGGGTCGCAGCGCCCGACTCACCTTGGGGAAGAGTACGATCCCTGCCCGTTGCCGAAACGTCGGATGCAACTTCACAGATCTGGCAGCATAAGCCCGGTGACTCAGGGTCCTCCCAAGAATCCATGGCCGCCCGACTCCGACACGATCGAACGCTGCCGGGCTGGCGAGCGTGATTCCATCGCATTGGTGATTCGTACCGGGTTCCCCCGGTTGATCGCTTTTTTCATCGGTGCGGGCGTTCCTCCGGGCGATGCAGATGATCTGGCCGCCGACACGTGCGAGGGACTGGTCAAGAACATCTCGAAGCTGCGTGAGGTCGGAGCGTTTGAGGCATGGTTCTGGGCCATTGCCAGAGCAAAGCTGCGAACGTGGATCCGGAAGCGCCGGCGGCCGGGCAGGTTCGAACCGGTCAACGCCCCGGGCAACACTCCGGCCGAGCGCATCGTGGAAATCGAGGAGCATGCCGGAATCCGGCTGGCTCTGGGACTCCTTGCTGCCAAGGACCGCGAGCTGCTGTGGCTCAGGGAGGTCGAGGGCCTGTCCTATGAAGAGATCGGGGGCCGCCTCCGCACTGCGGCCGGCACCGTTCGGGTCGCCTGCCATCGTGCCAGGAAGCGCCTGGAGGTTGCCTACGAACAGATCGCCGGCGACCTCGAAGAGCCCGGCTAACGTCGCATCGTGGCCGAACCGATCTCATCTCTGCAGAACCCGCGGATCAAGGGGCTCGTGCGTTTGAGAAATCGCCGGGAGCGTGATCAGACCGGCCGGTTCCTGATCGAGGGATACCGGGAACTGCGCCGGGCCGCCGATCGACGGGTTGCCCTGGAAACACTGTTCGTTTGTGACGATCTCTTCCTGGGCGGCAACGAGCCTCGCCTCATCGATGATGCTCGTGCTCTGGGTACGGAAGTCGTCGAGGTCGGCTCCGAAGCCTTCGCCAAGGTCAGCTACCGCGACCGCCCGGAGGGCCTGATCGCAGTGGCGAAGCAGTTCGAAACCGGCCTGGCGGCGCTCGCACCCGCCGACGATCCGCTGTATCTGGTCGTCGAGTCGATCGAGAAACCGGGCAACCTCGGGACGATGCTGCGCACCGCCGATGCCGCCGGAGTGGCAGCCGTTGTCGTCACCGACGCCACGACCGACCCTTTCAATCCCAACGTGGTCCGTGCCTCTCTCGGTTGTCTCTTCACCGTCCCGCTGGCGATCTCCTCCACCGCAGAGGCCTTGGCCTGGCTGGCGGAGTCCGGGGTCCGCACGGTGGCGACCACACCCGACACGCAGACTCTTCTCTGGAACGCCGACCTGACCGGACCCGTGGCCATCGTGGTCGGCAGCGAACAGTACGGGCTGAGTTCGGAGTGGCTGGACGGCGCCGATGAACGAGTGCGGATCCCCATGAGCGGTGCCGCCGACAGCCTCAACGCGGCGATGGCCGCCGGGGTGGCGCTCTTCGAAGCGGTCCGCCAGCGAAGCCGCTGACACCCCCGCACAACGGGCAAAGCACCGATCCCCAAGAGCAGATTCATCCAACGCAACCGAATTCTCCCCCCACACAGTGGAGGGAGCGCCGAGTCCTCCAGGCAAGACAACCAACCGAATTCTCCCCCCACGCAGTGGGGGGAGTGCCGAGTCTTCGAGGCGAGGGGGGCAACCCGGCCCCACACAGTGGAGGGAGCACCGAGTCTTCGAGGCGAGGGGGGCAACCCGGCCCCACACAGTGGCGGGAGCACCGAGTCTTCGAGGCGAGGGGGACAACCAGGCCCACCCGCAGTCACCATTGCCCCGCAGGTGACGGCCACGCGGATGAGGATCGCTTCCTACTCGTCCAGTTCCTCGATGGCGTCGGATCGGTCGCACCAGCGGCAGATCACTTTGATGACTTTCCTCTCGAGGATCTCCTCGTCTTCCACGTTCAGGTCTCCACCGAGTGAGTAGTGGTGGAAACGGCGCCGGGTGACGGTGTCTGTGACGTCGAAGCGCGTCTTGTTGCCGCACCCCCAGCACCGGTATCGAGCGATCTCAGTCATCAGCAGGAGTGTAGGGACGCGAGGACCTCCTCTGTCTCGCCATCCTTGACATCGAACACCTGTTCGATGTAGTTTCAGGTGTCCGGCAGAGGGTGAGGACGGCGATGACGCTGGCGGTACAACGGACGTTCGACGAACTCGGTGCTCCGCTGTTCAACGTGCCGTTCTGTGTGCTCGATCTGGAGACCACCGGCGGTTCACCCGCCGACTGCGAGATCACCGAGATCGGAGCCGTGATGTATCGGGGCGGCGATCTGGTCGGCACATTCCAGACTCTCGTCAATCCCGGCAGTGAGATCCCTCCGTTCATAACGATCCTGACCGGGATCACGCAAGCGATGGTTGTCGAGGCGCCCCGGATCGAGGAGGCGCTCCCCACCTTCCTCGAGTTCATCGGCGATGCGGTGATCGTGGGCCACAACGTCCGGTTCGACCTGAGTTTCCTGAATGCTGCGTCCCTCCGCCTGGGCTACGGCAAACTGCCGAATCGTTCGGTGGACACGGCGGCGCTGGCCAGGCGCCTGATACGCAACGAGGTTCGCAATCTCAAGCTGCAGACGCTCGCCGCTTATTTCCGCTCCCCCACCACCCCGAATCACCGTGCTTTGGAAGACGCCCGTGCCACGGCTCATGTGCTCCATTCACTTCTGGAACGGGCGGCCGGTCTGGGCGTCACGGCACTCGAGGATCTGCTGCAGTTGCCGACGGCGCGCGGCTCGACCCATTACGAGAAGATCCGCCTGGCCGATGATCTACCCCGCCGCCCCGGTGTGTACTTCTTCAAGGACCGCCGGGATGCCGTCTTCTACGTCGGCAAGGCCAAGAACCTCCGCACCCGGGTTCGCTCGTATTTCTACGGTGACACCCGCCGCACGATCGCCAACATGCTGAGGGAACTCGAGGAGGTCGACTATCTGGTGTGCGAGACCGAACTCGAAGCCGAGGTCACCGAGTTGCGACTCATTCACGCCCACCGCCCCCGCTACAACCGGCGTTCCAAGCCGCCCAAGTCGTCACACTGGGTGAAGCTGACCGACGAGCGATTTCCCCGCCTCTCGATCGTGCGGACGGTGAAGGAGAACGGCCTCCTCTATCTGGGCCCGTTCCGGAGCCGCCGGGGGGCGGAGATCGTCGTCAACGCGTTGTGGGACGCCACCAGCATCCGCCGCTGTTCGGGTCGGCCCGGCAGCAGGCAGGGAGCCTGTGCCCCGGCCCAGCTCGGCGTGGCGCTGTGCCCGTGCAACGGAACCCTCGATGAAGGTCTTTACGCCGAGGTCGTCGAACTCCTCCGCAACGGCGTCGACCGGAACCCGGCGCTGCTGCTGGAGCCTCTCGAGGCGCGGATGAACGAGCACTCCGCCGCCCAGCGGTTCGAAGAGGCCGGCTGGCTGCGCGACCGGCACCGCTCCCTGGCCAGAGCCATAAACCGGCGGCATGCATGGCGGGCCCTGGCCGGGGCCGGGGTGATGATGCTGGAGGACGACAACGGTGACGGGGCGATGATCGAACAAGGCCGTCTGGTCTCCGCCTGGTCTGCCGTTCAGCGGCCGCTGGTGCCTGCACCTGCAGAGCCGGCCGCTCCGCCGCCCGAGGTGCCTCCCTCCGTGGCGGATGCCGAGGAGGCCCACCTCGTCTGGCAGTGGCTGCAGCGGCCGGGCATGCGGCTCATCGACGCGTCGGGCAGCCTGGCTCTGCCCGCCCGTCCCGTTGTCGAGTTGTAGTGGGGCTTACTTGCTCGAGCACGCCCCGCTCGGGAAGTTGCCCAGGTCGCCCGCCAGATGGATGAACTGCTTGCGGACCGAATCGTTGCCCTTCATCGCTCCGATCTCGGATGGGGTGTACTTCTGGAACAAAGCCGTTGCCTCAGTGAAAGCACTCTGCACGCCGGCCGGAGCAGTCGCTCCGTTGGCCATGTTCAGCTTCGTAGCGATGTACTGCCTGGCGAGGATGTAGTAGGCGTTGCCTCCCTTGGAGTTGGTTCCAATGACGGTGGCATATGACTGGCCGCTCAGGAAGAATGTCGTGTTGGTTCCGACCGTTGTCCAGGCCGCCTCGTCGAGATGGTTCTTCCAGAAACCGTGTCCGTAGGTGCAGCCACGATTGTCGACGACCGGGGGTTTCTGATCACAGGCGATTCTGACGGAGATCCGGTGGGAGTCCTGAACGGTGGCTCCGGTGTCCTCTCCGACTAGGCGGACGGTGTTCACGTACACGTAGTCACCGCAACGATCGCCGTAGAAGATCCGCGCAGTGTGGGTGAACGAACGCGATGTCCCAGCCGCGAACCTGCCCAGGAACACATCATCGGTCGAGATGCCCGGCGTGCCGTTGTCGTCGTAGACGTTCACGTAGTCGTCGAGGTCCTGCGACCCGACCCCGGTGAAGTCGACGGCGGCCGTACCCGTGAACCTGGTGCCGATCCTGTCGAGGATTGCGGTGGCGGTGTTGGTGCGCGCGTCGCCGTTCGGCAGCGAGGCGTGGTAGGTGCAGGTCTTCGATCCCTTGGCAGGAACGGTCACGTCGAGACCATCACCATCACAGTTGACGGTGGCGGCCACGTCGGACACGCCCGACCGGCTGAGCACGTCGGTTACGTCGACGACCGCCGCCATCGGCGCCGGGTTGGTAATGGTGATCACACCGTCGACGAACCATCCGTCGATCGTGCGGCGGGTGTTGTTGACCGTGATCGTGAAGCCGACGTCTTTGCGCTCGCCCTTGTCGAGCTCGAGGCTGGTGACGGTCGAGGTCTTGTCGATGGTCCAGACGTGCCGATCACCGATACTCTCGACGGCCGTCTTCTTGACCCCCAGCTTGTAGCAATCGATGTCGACGGTCTCGGTGGCTGAAGTTCCGGTCTGGACGATCGTGGCCGTGTTGGTGATGGTGCGGCTGCCTTCCAGCCCGTCCCAGCGGACCCCGGCGCAACTCTCGGTCTCCGAGTAGGGGAACGTTCTCGGCGACTCGGCGACCGTGGCAGTTCCGAGACGACCGGCGTGGTTCGTGTCCGAAACGGAGATCGTCTCGTTGACTTCGTCAGGCGTTCCGAAGACCGCCCCGTCGACCGTCTCCACCGTCGACGCATCGCCGAGCGTCACGGTGACGGTATTGCGCCGGGTCGTGGCGTCGGGAGCGGGAGTCGTGTAATCGCAACCAAGGACTCGGCCGGCCGGAATAGCGATCGGAAGCGCCCGTTCGCAGTTAAAGGCCACAGATCCGACTCCCGCGACATCGACGGCAACCGCCGAGACTGTGACGGCCCCCGCCCCGTTGTTGGTGATGGCTATGTCGCCTTTGATCTCGTAGACGTTCCTCTCGCCGGTGTTGGTAACGACGATCTCGTAACTGACGACACCGGTGGCACCGTCGAATAGGTCGAGATGATCAGGCGTGGCCGTCTTGGCGATTCGCCACAAGTAGGTCTTCGTGGCGTCTGCAGTGATCGTGTTGACGACACCAACGTCGGCGGACTGAAGCTCCACCTGCTGCAACACGACCGGCCCGGGTGTGGCCGGGCGGGCGGCCTGCTGTGCAGGGAGATCCGCGGCCGGTGCGACACCGGCCAGCAGGCCGAAGACGATCACCACCCCCACGAACACCGTCAGACGCCGGACCGACCCTCGCCTGCGTAGAGCTGATGATATGAACCGTCGCGAAATCGCCATGATGCCCCCAGGTCTTCTC
>DATIPS010000066.1 GCA_035471805.1 Acidimicrobiia bacterium
CTCTCGGGGGATGGTCTCGGAAACGGTCAGGAAGTTCGGGAACGGCACCATGCCGAACGTATCCAGTTCGGTAATCGGTCCCGCCGGGATGATCGTGTTGTTGCGAATCCCTCCGCCGTTCTGGAACGCCACGTCCGCTTCATTCACCCCGTAAGCGACCGCTAGCTGACGCGCAGACCACAGCAGGCTGTCGGCAATCAAGTTGCCCTCGTTGGACTCCTTCGACCGCACAGAACTGCGCAGACCGTCCAGGTCCACCTCGCTCTGGGCAATGACATTGTCATCAAGCGCCGCGGTGTAGGCCTCAACCGGATCGACGACGTACATCTGCATCATCGGGTCGGGCTCAACCGCATCGTCACAGGGAAGCTGCTCATTGCAGTCTCCGCCGGCCACCCTCACCGGGCCGCCGTCGAAGCCGAGGACATTGCCCCACTTGTCGAACTCAACGACCATCTGGCCGACGTACCGATACTCTCCGGACGTTGTGACGACGGGGACCTCGTAGCCATCACAGTCCGCAATCTGGGGATAGGCACCATAGACCTCGGACTCGTCTCCGGGGATCAGGAGATCTCCCTCATTGGCGAGCAACTCGTCTCCCCCGCCGGCGATGATCACGTCGAGGCCGGGCACCTGACAGGCAAGTTCGAGTTCGTTCTCGATGTTCTGCAGGTGTGATGTCAGGATGATCTTGTCGATACCCATGGATTCGAGCGCATCGATCTGCCCCTGCACCACCCCGACCAGATCATCGTCGACGACGACGTCGCGCGGCGACGAGTTGAACGGCAGATTCGGCGTCTCGAGACCGATCACACCGATCATCTCTCCGCGTTGCTTGACCACGGTCGCCGGGACGATCACTCCGGCATCAACGTATGCCTGCAGCACCGGTTCGGCGCTGAAGTCGAGGTTGGCGCTGACATACGGCGGCGGGTTCGTGTACCCGGCCAGGAAGTCGGCCAGCACATCCGGCCCGAAGTCGAAGTCGTGGTTGCCGAGGTTGACGGCGTCGTAGCCGATCAACTCCATGGCGATCGTGTCGTAGAACGGTATACCGTTGGCCAGGCTGGCCGTGAACTCCGGCCCGGCCAGGAAGTTGTCGCCCGACGAGATCATCACCACGCCGCGCTTGCTTCCCGGCTCAGCGGGAACGCTGTGAATCACCGACGACTTCAGATCGTCGACCAGTGTCTTGAATCGTGCGGCCCCGCCGAAGTCCTCCAGGCCGGAACCGGCGTTGACCACCTGGGACTCACCATCATTGTTGTGGAGGATGGTCAGCGTAAAGTCGACCTTCGGCGCCTCCGTCTTCCCTCCGGCCGCAGCCGCCGGAATAAGCGCCACGACCATCGCCAGCGTCGTGAGCACGATCATGCTCACGCGCGTTTTTCTCCTGTTCACTCCGTCCTCCTTCTCGAGCTTCCCGACCCGGCCGAAACGCATCCGCGAACGATGCGGAGAAGACATGCAAAGCCCGCCCCTTGCGGAAACTTCTGCGACACCTTCGCACCGTCACACCGGACCGGCACCTTTTCAAACCTAGCCAACGCTGAGAGTGGTTGACGACGTAATCAAACCCACATTTCGCGCACACGGTCGGGTTAGTCACCTCTGCCCGGGGCCCTCTAGGCTTCCGGACATGACGTTCTCCTCCGAGGTCCTCACGATCGAATACGACGGTCACGTCGCCACGCTCTGGCTGGACCGGCCCGACAAGCGCAACGCCATGAACCTGCCTTTCTGGGAGGACATCCCCAAGGCGATGGATGAACTCTCGAACGACCCGAACGTGAGAGCAGTCGTCATCGCCGCCCGAGGCCAAGCGTTCACCGTTGGAATCGACCTCACTCTCCTGGCTCAGGTAGCCGGCCAGAGACAGGGCTCGGATGCATCGCAGAAACTCGCCCGCTACGAAGAAGTCAAGAGGTTCCAGTGGACGATGACCTCTATCGCAGAGTGCCCCAAGCCTGTCATCGCCGCTGTTCACGGGTATTGCCTCGGTGCCGGCATCGATCTCATCACCGCCTGCGATATCCGTCTCGCCACCGACGACGCCACCTTTTCGATCCGGGAAACCAGGATGGCGATGGTGGCCGATGTCGGAACGGTCCAACGACTCCCGCGCCTCATCGCCGCCGGACACGTCGCCGAACTCCTCTTCACGGGAAAGGACATAGGGGCCGACCGGGCGAAGGAGATCGGGCTGGTCAACGAGCTGTATCCCGACCACCAGTCAGTCGTGGAGGCAGCACACGACATGGCGGCCGAGATAGCTGCCAACTCCCCGCTGGCCGTCCAGGGCGCCAAGAGAGTCCTGGCCGCCGAAGCCGACATGACGCTCGAGGAAGCCCTCGACCACATCGCTCTCTACAACGCGGCGTTCATCGAATCCCACGACATCGTCGAGGCAACCACCGCATTCTTCGAGAAGCGTCCCCCCAACTTCACCGGAGAATGACATGTGCCGCCTCTCTCATCGGCCCGGCACTCCGGCTCCCACCCACGGCACCACACGATGCCGTGCGCAAAGTTGCCGGATGAGCGGATCAACCGGGACCAGCGGACGGGCTCGCCTCGAGATGAAGGTGTATCGATGATCGTTCCAGTCATCCTGTCCGGAGGGTCGGGAACCCGCCTGTGGCCGGTGTCACGCCTCCGGCATCCGAAGCAGCTCGCTTCGCTGGTCGGCAATGAGACCCTGATCCAGGCAACGGCCGGGCGATTCGCCGGGCTGGACGATGCCGGCGACCCGATCGTCGTCTGCAATGAGCATCATGTCGGGACGATCAAGCAACAACTCGCCGAGATCGGAGTGACGCCTCGATTCATCGTCGAGCCGGTCGGGCGCAACACGGCTCCGGCCGCCGGTGCAGCAGCAGTTGCGGCGGGCAGCGACGCTCTCCTTCTCGTCCTGCCGTCCGACCACATCATCACCCACGTCGACGCGCTCCACCGGGCGATCGAGACGGCGACCCCGTTCGCCGCGGAAGGCCGAATCGTCACCTTCGGCATCGTTCCGGATCGCCCAGAGACCGGCTACGGCTACATCCGCAAAGGAGTTGGGGACGGCGATGCCTTCATTGTCGATCGGTTCGTCGAGAAGCCGGATGCCGAGACCGCCGAGTCGTACATCGCAACCGGCGACTACCTGTGGAACAGCGGTATGTTCCTCTTCCGGTCCGACGTATATCTGTCGGCTCTCGGCGAGCACGCTCCGGAGATGGCCGCCGGGCTGGCTGCGGTGATAGAAGCGTCTGAGCTTCTCGACGACGTGCTCAGCCTCGACGCGGATACATTCGCGCTTTGCCCCGCCGACTCCATCGACTACGCCGTGATGGAACACATCGACAACGGCGTTGTCGTTCCGCTCGACGCCGGATGGAGCGACGTTGGCTCCTGGGACGCTCTCTGGGAACTCAGCGATAAGGACGACCAGGGCAACACGACCGAAGGTGACGTGCTACTCGAAGGAGTGAACGACTCGATCGTGGTAGCCCGGGACCGTCTGGTCGCGGTCGTCGGACTCGATCACGTCGTGGTGGTGGAAACCGGCGACGCGGTGCTGGTCGCTGCGAGAGACCGCGCCCAGGACGTGAAGAAGGTCGTCGACAGACTGCGCGAGGCGGGACGGCCGGAGCTATGACGCGCTGCCGCCCCGCGGACCGAATCAGTCAGTCGCGTACCAACTAGCTGACGAGAAACAGCTCAACCTTCGACTGCGCCGCTTCCATAACCTCGACAGTCAGCGACTGCAGGGCGCGCGCAATGGCGAGTTCCTCTCCAATGACGGGCATGGGCGGATCCATCGGATTCCGACGGGCCTTTCCGACCGACTCGAAGTGATCGCCGCGAAGGTTGAGGACGGCATAAGCGATGGTGTCGCTGTCGTCCTCGCTCAGATGGATGTCGAGCTGGACATCTTTCTCGAGCATGGCAACCCCTTTCCGGGCTCTGGTCCCGGCGGCGGGAACCACCGGGGCCCCTGTAGGACCAACGGTACACCTCGAGTATTCGCGACGACGCCCGGACCGGTCCAGAGGCGTTGTGCCTTTTCGAACCCACGATTCCGAGCACCGAAACGATCGACCTCTCGAGTGAGAAGGCGTTCCGGTGCAGGCCGACCGTATCTCGAGACGGCGCCGTGCTCACCCGGAAACGAGCCGTATCCGGACATCTTGCCTCCCTCCGGGTCCATGTCCGGATATGTCGCATACAATCGAGGACAATCACATCATGCAGTTCGCAGCAGTCCACACAACGGGCATCTACTGCCGGGCCGACTGCTCGGCAAGGCCCCTGAAGAAAAACGTTGAGCCGTTCCCGAACGCGGTCGCGGCGGAGGCCGCCGGTTTTCGACCGTGTCTCCGGTGCAGGCCGGATCGCATACCCGACGGGGCCGGCCTGGCCGGGCCTGCCGTCGTCGAGCAGGCGATCGTCCTCATCAGCGAAGGGTTCCTGGACAGGCGCACGGAAGACGACCTGGCCGGCCGGGTCGGATACTCGGCCAGGCAGCTGCGGCGGATCTTCCACCAATCGGTCGGTGCGAGTCCGGCCTTCGTGGCCCGTTCACGCCGCGCTCACTTCGCCAGACGATTACTCGACGAATCGGACCTGTCGATGGCGGCCGTCGGGCGGGCGGCCGGGTTCTCCAGTACCCGTCAGATGAACAGGGTCGTCAAGGACACGTTCCGGTTCACGCCGACCGACCTGCGGGCCCGCCGGGGGAAGAGGGACAAACTGAACACCGACGGCGGTCTGCGACTCCGGGTTCCCTACGCCGGGCCGCTCGATTGGGATTCGCTGCTCGGCTTCCTGGCACCGAGAGCGATACCCGGCATCGAGCAGGTACGCGACCGGACGTATCGCCGGCTCACCACGACCTGCGGCTATCCGGGTGTGATCGAGGTCGGTGATCACGGAGACGGCCGGCACCTGGAGGTGACCGCCCACTTGCCCACGTTCAACTCCATCGTCGATGACGTTGCCCGGGTGCGCCAGTTGTTCGGCCTCGACGGCCGCCTCGACACAGAGCCGCTGGCCGCCGGCGAGAAGATGGCCTCTCTCGTTCGCAAGCGGCCGGGCCTGCGAATCCCCGGATCGTGGAATCGTTTCGAGACCGCAGTGCGAATCCTGCTCGGACAACAGGTATCGGTCGCAGCAGCCACCACTCTGTCCGGACGAATCGTCGAACAGTACGGGGAGAGCTTCGACGTCGGCCCGCCGGCATTGTCCCGGCAGTTCCCTTCTGCAGCGGTGCTGGCCGAGGCTTCGATGGAGGGCATCGGGATTCCGCAAACCCGGGCCGGGATGCTCCGGGCTTTCGCTGCTGCGGTTGCCGGCGGTTCGGTCGACCTGTACGGAACCGAACCACTCGACGAGGCAACTGCACAACTCGAAACCTTGCCGGGCATAGGGCCGTGGACTTCGCAGCTGATCGCTTTGCGGGTGCTGCGACAGCCGGATGCGTTTCCGTCGTCAGACCTCGGCCTCCGGATCGCCGTGGGTCGACTCATCGGCGAGGACCGGCCGACGGCGGGAACCGTTGAGGCATATGCGGAACGCTGGCGTCCACATCGGGCACTGGCCGCCCAGTACTTGTGGACTTCCCTACGCGACGAGGAGTTGTGATGCTGTACGAAACCACCCTGACAACCCCCGTCGGTCCCCTGCGGATCATCGCTTCCGACGAGGGACTGCGAGCGGTGCTCTGGCCCGACGAAGCTCCTGATCGAGTTCGTCTGAGCGAGCCGACAGAGGAGAACTCCGGCCATCCGATCGTGGCAGCGGCGGCTGCTCAGTTGACCGAGTACTTCGCCGGGACGAGAACTGAGTTCGATCTCCCCCTCGACGTGACCGGCACCGCCTTCCAGATGGCCTGCTGGAGAGAGCTGAGTGAGATTCCGTACGGGTCGCGGATCAGCTACGGCGAGCAGGCGAGGAGAATCGACCGGCCGACGGCGGTGCGGGCCGTCGGCGCCGCCAACGGCCGCAACCCGATTTCGATCGTGGTGCCCTGTCATCGGGTGGTCGCTTCGGACGGTGCGCTGACCGGTTTTGCAGGAGGGTTGGGCACCAAGGAATGGCTCCTGGCCCACGAGGCGGCCGGCACAACCTGAGATCGCGAAAATCGACCAACCCAAACACTTGCGAACATACGTTCGATCGGCGTAAGGTCGGCCCCCGACCGAAGGGGGCAGTGTGTCTTCAAGTCCAGCGGTACCTCCGGACATATCGACCGAGGTTCCCGAGGAGCTGCGGCGCCGCCTGCGCACGCTGAAACAGCGTTACGGCCGGCAGCGATCCGAACCGGCCGGGTACCGGCTCGAACTGGCGGTCAACCGACGCCGGCACCAGCTTGCCGAGATCCGCAAACAGATCGCGGAGCTGGAACAGCGGGCGAAGGTGGTCGAGTCGGAGCTCAACGGCTTCGGGAAGGGCATGGCCGCCCTCGTCCTCGAGGAGATCGCCGAATACGAGCGGACCTTCCCGGAGGCGTGGTCGCCGACCGCTGTTCTCGGATTCCGGCTCTGGATCGTCGACGACGGGCGTCTGGTCGGTGCCCGCCAGGTGTGGGACTCCCCGGAATTTGCCGCGTCGTGCGCCGCCCATCCCGGGTCGGACGAAGTGCCGCACACAGACGAGCGCTGCGGCCGCCTCGGTTGCGGCGTGTATGCGACGAAGAGTCTCGACCCGCTGTTCCGCCTCCACCTTCGCGAGACGGACCGGAACTATGCGGTCGGGCTCATCGCCATGAGCGGCAAGGTCGTCGAACACGAGGACGGGTACCGGGCGGCCAGGGCCGAGGTGTTATCGCTGGTGTTGATCGGCAAGGACCGGGCTGTCTATTCGGCGAATCCGGCGACAATCGCAGCGATATTCGAGGATCCGGAGACGGCGCTCACTTCGAGTTCGAGCCGGGCGATCACACCGCCGGTACTGGCCCGCATAGAAGAGCACCTGATGGAACGAAAGGACCAGCCTTGGATATAGGAAAACGGAAACGAGTCATCTTCGTCGAACCGCTGGATTTGCCCGCCGAACCCGACCTTCCGGCGGAGGAACCGGCACCCGTGGACGAACCGGCACCCGCAAAGAAGAACTGAGCCGCCGGCTTTCGTTCTCGATTGGGTCGGGAACTCTGCGTGTCGCCTACCGCCGGATGGTGGCCGGGAGGCAGCCTCCCCGGTCGGCGGTCAAGGGGACCGGCTGAGCGACGGCTGGATTGGATGAGAGCTCCACCACCCCGGCCGGGTGCTCCGGGGCCCGACCGGCGACTTCTACGGGAAGAGTCCGGCCGCCGTGACGAATTAGAGAGGGGGCGAGGGGTTACCCGAGCACGACGGCCGGAAGCCGAAAGAGTCCGGCCGCCGTGACGAATGTGCGAGAGGGCATGTGGGGCAATCCGAGCACGACGGCCGAAAGCCGCTTGTCAACGTCCCTGTGAGGGACCTTTCTGGTTCTGAACCTGTTCCTGGACCTGCTCCTGGACCTGGACCTGGTTCTGGTTCTGGACCTGGCTCTCGGTCTGGTTCTGGACCTGGACCTGGTTCTGGACCTGGACCTGGTTCTGGACCTGGACCTGGTTCTGGTTCTGGACCTGGTTCTGGGCTCCAACGGCGTTGGGAGCAGCCAGATCAAGGCAGGTTCTGTCGCGCAACCGGTCGCGGTCGCCGTCGCCGTCGCAATCTGCTTCACACGACCCATCCCGGAGCCGCAGCTGATCCCTATCCCGAATGGGGGCTTGGTCGGCGGACGATTTCAGTTGGACATCCGCCGAGAGGGTGGCGTCTTGTCCGTCGCGAATCCGGTCCTGGTCGGGTCCGTCGCAATCCACTTTGCATGACCCGTCCTTCAGCTGATCCTGCGTTTGTAGCTTTACCTGATCCTGCGTCTGGTCCTGATCCATGTCCGCAGCCGCCACGAAGGTGGCGCCGGCGACCAGAAGGGCCAGCACCGAAACTATCAATAACAACTTCCGCATCACTACCTCCTTGTTCCTCAGATTCATCATCTGCCCGGCGCGTGAAGCGGAGGCGAGCCGTCTCATGAAGATTCCATGAAGCCGGGAAGGCC
>DATIPS010000067.1 GCA_035471805.1 Acidimicrobiia bacterium
CCGGTGATGGGAACGGGTTTCACCATCGACACGCCGTTGAAAGTCGCCCGCTACGGCATATCTTCGGTTATCCAGATCGTCGATGACGTTCTCATCGAGCAGATGCGGCGGTTCCATACCGAACTGGCCGGCGAAGCCTACGAGGAGATCGCCGACGATGTCGAGGATGCCCGAGCCCGACGCATCACGGCCTACCTCGATCTCGTCCACGACCATGTCAAGAAGCAGGTGAGCGCGCTGCAATCGTCCCTCTTCGAAGCAGGCAGCGACCTCACCAAGTACTTCGAGATGCTCCCGACCGGATCTCTCCGCGACACCTACCAGCGGATGAAGGACAGCCGGGACGAGTCTGAACGAACCCGCCTCCAGGACCTCCTCCGGACCTTCGTCACCGCCGGGTCGATCGACGTGAACTTGATGACCAAGGTCGACCGGGATGCCTACCAGGACGGGATGAAGCAGGCTCCCGAGATGAGCGACGCCCTCTCCGGCCTGCGCGGATTCGCACGCAGCAAACTTCAATCTGCCGTGGTGTTCTCGGCCGGATTGAACCCTCGGCTGTACAACTACCTCTCCGAATTCGACGACTTCTACCCCGACGAGAAGGGCCTGCTCCGGAAGAGGATCATTCTCAAAGTCAGCGACTTCCGGTCTGCGCTCATCCAGGGCAAGTACCTGGCAAAGCGGGGTCTGTGGGTATCCGAGTTCCGCATCGAGTCCGGGCTCAACTGCGGCGGACACACCTTTCCATCGGTAGGCAAGCTGCTCGGACCGATCCTCGACGAGTTCAAGAGCAAGCGTGCGGAACTGATTCAGACGCTGCACACCATCCGGAACAAGGGCCTGCAGGCACGCAACCGCGTCGAAGTCGCCGATCCCCCGGAACTGAACATCACGGTGCAGGGCGGGATCGGTACCGCCCAGGAGCACCGCCAGATCATCGAGCACTTCGATGTCGACTCCGCCGGGTGGGGAACGCCCTTCCTGCTGGTTCCGGAGGTCACCAACGTCGACGACGAGCACCTGGTGAAGCTTCAAGAAGCCACCGCCGACGACGTGTACCTCAGCAACTCCTCACCGTTCGGCATCCCGTTCTGGAGTCTGCGGACCTCCGAGAGCGAACGTCACCGTCGCCAGAAGATCATCGACGGCCGCCCGGGAAGCGCCTGCCCGAAGGGCTACCTGGCGCTCTACAACACCGAGTTCTCCGAGGTGCCCATCTGCGTTGCGTCCCGCGAATACCAGGTGCAGAAGCTGGCACATCTCGACGGCGAGGGATACACACCCGAACAGCTCTTGGTTGTGAAGGAAGATGTACTTGCCAAAGCCTGCCTGTGCCGGGACCTCGCCGGAGGAGCGGAAGGCAAGAACCAGATCAAGAACCGATCGCACACTTCTGTATGCACCGGCCCGAACATCGTGAACTTCTCGAAACTCGCCAGCCTCGCGGAGATGGTCGATCATATCTACGGCAGGGCCCAGCTGATCTCCACACCGGACCGTCCCCACGTCTTCGTGCGAGAAGCCGAGCTCTATCTCGAGTTCGTGCGCGGTGAGCTCGACCGGTTTGCGCTCGACCTCTCGACGCGCACCGTCGCCTACTTCGATGAGTTCCGAACGAACTTGCTCGAAGGTCTCGACTACTACGGCCGGTTTGCCGACGAGCACGACCTCGGCGCTGAGTTCAAAACCCGCATCGGCGAGTGCCGCGCCGAGGCCGAGCGCATCGCCGTACCGGTGCTCGTCTGACCACGCTCTTCCCGGTCGGTGCCCGTGCCGGGCTCGACCGTGTCACGCCGAATCGGCGGCGATGGCTACGAGTGCGGCCGCCAACGCCAGGGTGCCGATCGCCGGTATCCACTCTCGACGGCGAACATGGAGACCGGCGGCGAGCGACATCAGAATCGCCAGACCCACGGCTGCCAGAGCGGTGAGGCGGTCGATCGCCTGAACCATCGTCGGGAACATGAGCCCGACTCCGCCCGCAATCTCCAACCAGCCGGCCAGGCGATATCGATTGGGCGGCAAATCGGAGACCCAGCCGAGACGGACGGCCGCCTGCTCGTGGGGAACCATCAGCTTCAAGGCGCCCGTCGACAGGAACAACAGGCCTAGAAGAAAAGCCAGGAGCAGGGTGACCGAACCCACTTCCTAGCGGCCGACCGCATCCAGCAGGGGAACGAACGAATCGAGAGCGTCGAGAACCTCTCCCGGAGGTCCCTGCGGGAGCGCCAGGACCGCACGGGCAACTCCCGATTCGGCGAGCGGCTCCAATACCTCCGCCTTCGCCGGGGCCTGGAAGAGGGCGAGTTCGATCGAATCGGGGTCGCGGCCCGATTCCTCGGCCAGGCGCCGGAGCTGATCCACCTTGTCACGGAACGAATGCCGGCCGGCGATCGGCATCCACCCGTCGCAGTATTCGACGATGTCGCGCATGGTCTTCGGTCCCGCGTCACCGCCGAGAATCACAGGTGGATGCGGCTTCTGAATCGGCTTGGGCCACGACCAGCTCTTCTCGAAGTCGACGAACTCTCCGTGGTACTCGGCTTCGTCCTTCGTCCACAACTCCTTCATGGCCAGAATGCTCTCGCGGATGATCGCCCGACGATCCGTATAGCGGATTCCGTGGTCGGCCATTTCCTCTTTGTTCCAACCATATCCCACGCCGAAGAGCACCCGTCCACCCGAGATGACGTCCAGGGAGGCAACCTCCTTGGCCAGCCAGAGCGGATCCCGCTGCGCAACGAGGGTGATGCCGGTTGCCAGTTTCAGGGTTGTGGTGACCGCGGCTGCGGCGGCCAGTGCCACGAACTGATCGTGAGTGTGCCAGTAATGGTCCGGGAGCGGTGGCGCCGCCTGACGCCCTCCCCACGGAGTGACACGGCTGGTCGGAATATGGCTGTGCTCGGGAAACCAGAGCGACTCGAAGCCCCGCTCCTCCACCGCCCGGGCCAGTTCGACCGGTTGCAGGGTTGTATCCGTGGGAAATATCAGGACTCCGAGATGCATCGGTCTCTCCTTTGTCCGGCGGAAGCATAAAGGGCAGGCGGCTAGATTGGTTCCTTGTGTTCAGGGGAGACAGCCGACAGGAGACCCGATGGCCCGATCGAGCGGTTTCGACGTTTGCGAAACCAATGGTCGTTGACGCCTCCGTTGCCGCCGTGGCGAGGAGGGTCTCCCCGGAGGAGGAACACGAGGCTGCCCCGGGAATCGTCGTGACCCATCCCGGCCGCGGCGGGCGTGCCGTCGACCGGCGCGACGGCAGACGGCGGCTTCGAGGGAACCGATGACGACACCCATCGATCGTCCCCCGGCCTGGGTCTCAGATGCCATCTTCTATCAGATCTTCCCGGATAGGTTCGCCTCGTCCGATCGAGTCGAGAAACCGCCCAACCTGGAGACATGGGACGATCCGCCGACGGTCTTCGGCTACAAGGGGGGCGACCTGCCCGGGATAGTCGAGCATCTCGACTACATCGAGGATCTTGGAGTCAACGCCCTCTATCTGAATCCGATCTTCGCCTCCGCCTCCAATCACCGCTACCACACCTGGGATTACTTCCGCGTGGACCCGATGCTCGGAGGAGACGACGCCTTCGACGACCTCCTCGCCGAATGTCACAACCGCGGGATCCGGGTGGTGATCGATGGCGTCTTCAATCACTGCGGCCGGGGGTTTCTCCAGTTCAACGATCTCCTCGAAAACGGTCGGAGCTCGGCATGGATCGACTGGTTTCTCGTCGATTCGTGGCCGCTGCACGCCTACGACGGCCAGAAACCCGGCTACCACGCCTGGTGGGGCAACGCCGCGCTTCCGAAGTTCAACACCGAAAACCCGCAGGTCGTCGAGTACCTGATGAGGGTCGGGGAGCATTGGGCAAGGAAGGGTATCGACGGCTGGCGCCTGGACGTTCCGAACGAGATCACAACTGACGGTTTCTGGGAGGAGTTCCGTCAGAGAGTGCGAGCCGTCAATCCGGACCTCTACCTAGTCGGTGAGATATGGGAGGACGCCACCGACTGGATCGTGCGGGGCGACCGCTTCGACGGAACGATGAACTACCACTTCGGCGGCCGCACTATCGCCTTCGCAGCCGGCAGCCGGGTCGATGCCCGGCTGGCGGCCGGCCTCCCCTTCCCGGTGTCACCTGCACTCGATGCACCCGGCTACGGCGACGCCATCAACGATCTCCTCTTTCGCTATCCACGCCACTCCCACCTCGCCAATCTCAATCTGCTCGGCTCGCACGACACTGCCCGGGTGTTGAGCGTTGCAGGCGGGGACGTCGACTCCGTCATCCTCTCCACTCTGCTCAATTTCACCTTCCCCGGTGCGCCGTCGATCTACTACGGCGACGAGATAGGAATGAGCGGGGGGAATGATCCCGGCTCGCGGGGAACGTTCCCATGGAAGCGCACCGACCTCTGGAACGACCGGCTGTTGAGGGCACATCGCTCGCTGGCGTCACTCCGCAGCCACCACCGTGCACTCCGCCACGGCGAATACCGAAGGCTCGCCGCCAAGGACGGATCCTCGCTGTACGCATTCGCGATGCAGGACGAGAGTGAACAACTCATCATCGCCCTCAACGTATCCGACACGGGAGCCTCGGCCACCATCGTCGACGAGACCATCGGCGGCACCTTCAAGACTCTCTGGGGATCGGGAGGGATCAAACGCACCGAAGGCAAGATACATCTGGCTCTGCCGCCGAGAACCGGCGCCGTGTGGGAGGTGAGCCACTAGCAGTCCCCGATCGGCCGGTGCCGGGAGACGGGGCCGCCCCCAATCTCATCCGGCCGTACGCAACGCTTCCGTAGGTGACATTCGCGCAGCTCTGATCGCCGGGTAGAGGCCGGCAACCGCTCCGATCACCAGAGCGGCGATGATCCCGCCTGCGATGGCTATCGGCGGAATCAGGGCGTCCCACCCCTTGAATACTGCATAGGCGGTAGTGACCGCCGCTCCGAGAACCACCCCGCCCAACCCGCCGAACAACGACAGCAGGAGGGCCTCACCGAGGAACTGCGACGCAACGTGACGCTTCGTAGCCCCGAGGGCACGGCGCAGGCCGATCTCGGAACGCCGCTCGAGCACCGAGATGACCATCACGTTCGCAATCCCCACTCCCCCGACCAGGAGGGCGACGGCCCCCAACCCGAGAAACAGCGCAGTCAGGGCATCGTCGGCAGCCTCCTTCGCTTCCAGAGCATCTGTGGGGCGGGCCACCTCGACCTCTTCGGGATTCTCCGGATTGGCGGTTGCAGCCATGACTCCCATCACTGCATCTACCTGGTCAGGATCGACACGCACGAGGATACGGGTCGGCACTCCGTCGTCGTCGAGAAAGTCGGCCGCCGCCTGGAGGCCGACCATGGCGGCCCGATCCAGATCCGGAGCCAGCTCGAACTCCTGGAGGATGCCGATGACGGTGAACCACCGGCCACCCAGCCAGACCTGCTCGGAGCCGGTCACTTCCGTGAAGCCGAGACGCTCTGCCGCCACCGCGCCGAGCACCGCGGTCGGATATGCTCCGGTGGCCGCGTCCAACCACCGGCCGTCCGCAACCGCGCCGGCCAAGGTGTCCAGCAGGTTGAGATCGACCGCCTGAACGGAGATCCCCCCGGTCTGTCCTTCCGGTATGTAGTCCGTGCGATACACCTTGGCGTCGTCCACCGCACTGACAACGGTTGTTGTTTCGACGGGTCCAATCTGGGCGATCATGGCTGCCGCTTCCTGGGGCAGTTCACCGCTCCCGATCCCTATGCCGGTACCGGCTTCCACGGTCAAGAGATTCGTGCCCAGCCTGTCGAGTTGGGCGAGCAACTCCGACTTCGAAGACTCCGACAACCCGAGCACTCCGACCATCGCGGCAATGCCGATCATGATGCCGAGAGCCGACAGCGCGGTTCTCAACCGGCGCGTCCGCAGTCCGACCGTCGCCGTTCTGCCGAGGTCGCGCGGATGTAATCTGCTCGGTTGGAGGTCGGCAGCCATCAAGCCACCTCTCCCCGGGAGGTGTCGTACTCGATCAGGCCGTCGCGCAAACCGACCGAGCGGGGGAAGTGGCCGGCGATTTCTCGATTGTGGGTGATCACCACAATGGTCGTGCCGGCCTCGTTGAGTTCCTCGATGAGTTCCACGATCGAGTCGGAAGTCTTCGAATCGAGGTTGCCGGTCGGCTCGTCGGCCAGGACGATCGACGGGTTCCCGATGAGCGCCCGAGCAGTTGCCACGCGCTGCCGCTCACCTCCGGACAACTTGGTCGCTACATGATCGAGTCGATGCCCCATGCCCGCCCGGCGCAACGCTACTTCCGCCATCTCGCGGCGCGCCCCCAACCGCATTCCCGTGTAGAGCAGGCCGTCGGCAACGTTGTCGAGTGCGGTGTAGCCGCTGAGCAGATGAAACTGCTGGAAGACGAAGCCGATGTGATGGGCGCGGAGCGACGACATGTCCTTGTCGGAGAGTTGCGACACGCGGTGTCCTGCAACCGTGACCTCGCCCGAGGTGGGTCGGTCCAGGGTGCCCATGATGTGCAGCAGGGTTGACTTTCCCGACCCGGACGGACCTACGACGGCAACGAGTTCACCCTGGCCGACCGAGAAGCTGACGCCGCCCAGAGCCCGCACAACGGGGGTTGTCGGGTACTCCTTGGTGACGTTGTACAGCGAGAGGACCGGGTCAGACGCAATCACGGCACAACAACTCGATCACCGGCCTTCAGGCCATCGCCGGCTATCTCAACCAGTCCGTCGGCGAAGAAACCGGGATCTACTGCAACCAAACGGGAACTCCCCCCGCCGTTGTCGACCCTGACCGCGTAGCCTCCCTCGCTCAACGCGACGAGTGCCGACACGGGAACCGCCAGGACACCCTCGACCGAATCGGAGATCACATCTACGTCGACCGGGGCCTCGTCCAGGGAGCCTGCAACCGACGGGTCGAGCAGTTCGACGATCACTTCGAACACTGCCTGGTTTCCCTGATCCACCGTCGCGGTCGTGGCAACCGAAACCACCACGCCGGGCGTCTCGGAGAAATCCGGGAGGACGACAATCACATCATCACCCACCGACACGACGCCCTGGTCGCGTGCCGGTAGGTTTACGCGGACCACCTTGTCGGATGATGAGACCGCCAGCACCGGGCTGCCGGGGCCGACGCGGCTCCCCACCGAGGAGAGCCCGTCACTCACCAGAACCGACGTCTCCAGGAAGACGACCTCGCCGAGGTCCACGACGCCGTCTTGCTCGAGGCCGGTTGACGCCTGCCACGAAGAGACTGCGGCACGCGTCTCGTCGGTGAACGTGCCGTCTACCTCGCCGGGATCGAACCCGAGGGCGGCAAGAGCGGCTTCGAGTTGCTCGACGTCCCGGCCGACCATCGGCTCACCGGTGATCAGAGACGCCACCGGAGCGCCACCGCCGGTCGAATCGCCCACGGCGGCGATGGTGCGTACCTGAGCCGGACCCGGGATGAAGATCACCTCGCCGTGGTGGACGATGCCGTCCGTCTCTGCCCCGACGTCCTCTTGCCAGGCCTCGACCATCTGCGCGGTGCTCGATGTGAACTCCCGGTCGACGGTCACCGCCTCATCAGGGTCGTAGCCGAGCGCCACCAGGGCCGCCTCGAGTTGCTCGACGTCTTCGCCTTGGAGGTTGGTCGGGGCATCGAAGAGGGTCCGGTACGCCGGCACGTCACCGTACAGGACGACGACGGGCTCTCCGTCGACGCGATAGAGCACATCCCCTTGGGCGAGAGGGGCACCGGGTTCTGCAGCGGCGGTGATGGTTCCCACCAGCCTGCCCTGGACGGCGAGCGTTTCCGCCCCGGCGGCCATGTCCCGGTAGGCAGGAGACTCGCCGTAGAGGAGGATCACCGGTTCACCATCGATGCTGAACAGAACATCGCCCTGCCCAACCATCTCCCCGGCACCTGCTGCGGTCGTCAGGGTGCCCGACAGCTGGGTGGTCACCGGATCGCCGTCGACCGTCCCGAGGGTTCCCTCATACCTCTCGATCTGCACGAGGTCCGTGATGACGGCCTCCGCCAACCTCGCCGGTGAGGTCGGCGCCGCGGTTGAGTCCGGCCCGCCGCCGTCCAGGGCGATGAGGACAGCGGCCCCCGCGGCGGCCGACACGACGATGCCGGCAAACAACCACAGCCAGGGACGCCGTCGGGGCGCAGCATCCGGCGATCGGGCTGCGTGCTCGTTCGCCGTGGCTTCTTCATCAAGCGGCATGTGGGGCTCCGTGGTGGCTTCCGTGTCGCTCATAATGCTTCCTATCCGGCCGAGATGGCAATCAGGGCGCGGAGACACGCTGTTGTGTGCCCGAGAGGATGGCCGGAGGACCTAAGACCAGGATGCAATCAGTCTGAGAGTTGCATGAGAAAGACCTACCGGGGTTTTCTCAGCAATGCTGTTGCGCGTGGGGAACCACAGTATTGCTGAGAAAACTCAGGGGAGGTCGCTCGGGACACGTCGCCGATCGGGTCGGATGCCGAATCGCTGCTCGCGAATGTCGAATGCGTTTTCCAACACCGCCTGGATGGCGAACATGCTGTCGAGCCGGGCCGGGGCGAAGAGCTTGGATTGATCGACCTCGACGTCCGACAGCACTTCGATTCCGACCCGGCCGCACCCGCTGCACACCCTGCGTTTGATGCTGCCGCCAACTCCAGATGCATCGACGAAAGTGTGGTTGCCCTTCCGGCAGTCCTTGTTGCGTCTCATGTTGCCTCCCACATTGCTTTGCAGTCGCCCTACCGAGGCGCCATCATTCCGGCCCACCGGATGACATTTCAACATTCCCCACTGTATTCACTCTCCGTGGCTTGTACAGCACTATTTGTGGTCGTAGATGGGGACTAGTGCCGACCCCTCTCCGGCCGCCCGGCAGCCGAGCGGACGCACTGCCAGGGGCTATCCGACGCCGAAACGCTGTTGAAGCTCGTTCCGGGGAGCCGCCCTGATCATGAAGATGCTGTCGATGGGCAGAGGAGCGAAAAGCCGGGATTCCTCCATCTCGGCACTGGCGCGGAGGTCGATCTCAATCAGGCCGCAAGACGGGCAGACCTGCCGTTGGATTCCGCCGCCGATCTCGACGAGCGGCCCGAAGGAATGCTCCCCCCTCCTGCAACCAGATTTGCGCCGCATCCCGCCATCCCCTTCCTTCCCGAGACTGCATCGGTTTGGTTCGACGATTGGGCACTCCCAAACTACTCACTCTCGGTGGTATGTCGAGCACCAATGGAGACACAATCCCGTCGCGCCATCCACGGGAGATCAGGGACGCTTGAAAACCGACTCGGACAGGATCATCGAAATATCTCGCACCCGCACCTCGGAGCCGAGTTCCTTGACACCGTCGTCGATCATGACGTAGCAATATGGACACCCGACCGCCACCTCCGCCGCCCCGGTGGCAATGGCCTGCTCTGCGCGTTCGACGTTGACTTTCTTCCCGGTCTGCTCTTCCATCCAGAACCGAGC
Organism: Acidimicrobiia bacterium; assembly: GCA_035471805.1. Lineage (NCBI taxonomy): Bacteria > Bacillati > Actinomycetota > Acidimicrobiia > Acidimicrobiia bacterium. The sequence goes on from DATIPS010000067.1 coordinate 9,498, forward strand.
CCCGCCGGCTCCGCAGCACATTGCATTGGTGCCGTTCCGCTCCATCTCCACGAGCGAAGCGCCGGTGGCTGCAACGACTTCGCGCGGAGCGACGTAGACGTCGTTGTGGCGTCCCAGATAACAAGGGTCATGGAACGTGATCTCGGGCCTCTTGCCGGTTGAGGCGGTCGTATCCAGCGACCCGTTTCCCACCAACTCCATGAGAAGCTGGCTGTGATGGACCACCTGGTAGTCGCCCCCCAGCTGCGGGTAGTCGTTGGCTAGAGAGTTGAAGCAATGGGGACACTGAGTGATGACCTTCTCGACACCGAGATCGTTGAGGGTTTCGATATTCGAAAGGGCGAGTTGCTGATACAGGTACTCGTTGCCGGACCGGCGAGCAGGATCACCGGTGCAGGATTCTTTCGGGCCGAGCACGGCGAAGTCGATGCCGGCCTCGTGCAAGAGCCGGGCCGTTGCCTTGGTGACCTCCACGTTGCGATCGTCGAAAGATCCTGCGCAACCCACCCAGTAGAGGTACTCGGCCGAATCGACACCTTCCTCACCGAGGACTTTCACCTCAAAATCGAGAGACCCGGCCCAGTCCATGCGCTTCTGCTGGCTGAGCCCCCAGGGATTGCCCTGGTTCTCGAGAGCAACGAAGGCTTTGCCCAGCTCGACCGGGAAGTCGGCTTCCATCAGCGCCTTGTACCTGCGCATATCGAGAATCTTGTCGAGGATCTCGATATTGACCGGGCAGATCTCGTCACATGCTCGACAAGTGGTGCACGACCACAGCTCATCCGACGTGACCCGCTCGAACAGATTGTCGGCGCCGATACTGATCTCGGTGTCCATCGACACGGGAGTGGATATCCGGGCCGGGGCTGTAGAAGCAGCCACTTCGCCGACCTTCAGCACCATCTCGCGGGGATCGAGCGGCTTCCCGGTCGTGTTGGCCGGGCAAACGCTGGTACACCGACCGCACACGGTGCAGGCGTCGGTGTCGAAGATCTGCTTCCAGGTGAGATCCGTGATCACCGACGCACCGATGGATTCGATGTCGGTGGCTTCCATGAGATTGGGGAGCTCTTTCATCGCCCCCTTCGGCCGATCCCGGGGCCCCATGAACATGTTGGCCGGTGAGGTCAACATGTGACGCAGCTTGGTGGTCGGGAGGATCACCAGGAACCACACGAAGGTGGCTACATGCGCAATCCAGAAGAACTGGTGCCAGCCGGCGGCCGCCGCTTCTGGAAACAACGAGCTGAGGGGATAGCCGATGAAAGACCACACTTCGAAGTCCGGTCTTCCGTCGACCGCGATGCGGGCCGCCTCTGTCAACACACCGGTCACTCCGATCAGCCCGAGCACGGTGAGGATCCAGGCGTCCTCGGCCTTGGTCTTGGACCGTAGTCGCCAGGGTGCCCGGCCGTATCGCCGTGCAACAGCCCAGAAGACTCCGACTATGAGCGCGACGGATGCTGCGTCGAGGACCGCCGAATAGCCCTTGTAGAAGCTGCCGCTCAGGAACTTCAGGCCTTCCGGCAAGAGGTGATCGATCTCGAGGATCACGGTGCCGAGGAACAGGAGCACGAATCCGTAGTAGATCAAGGCATGCATCAACCCGGCCGCCCGATCTCGAAGCAGCGTCTGCATGGACAGGCCCGCCGTCAGGTTCTTCAGTCGCTCCCCCCATCGACCCGTACGGTTCTCGGAACCGCCGCGCGCCCAGCTACGCGAGCGTTCTGCAAACAGATAGAGGGTCAGAGATAGAAACGCACCGATACCGACATAGAAGGCCGCCTGGAAGGCACCCGGAACGTTGCCGAATACCTCGCGTCCGATCTCGGGAACATGATCGCCGGGAAGAGTGCCCAGCCACCAGAAGAGCAACGTGGCAGGAAAAGCCGCGAACGCCAGAAGGAGGAGGATCCGGGTCGAAGTCGGGCGTCGGCGAGGCTCCATCGTCATCCTTTCCTAGCGAGGACGTTCAGAGTCTACGAAAGCTCCCCGGCTCGCGCCGACCGACCGGCAGGGTCGAAGGTCACGAATCACGCCGGTTGCTCAGCGCCGCCCGCACGCGGCTCGGTCCCCCGAGGGGGACCGAGCGGCGCAGCGAGGTTGTGGGCGGAGGTCTACTCGGTGAGCCCGAGCTCTGCCTTCAGCTCTTCGAGCTTCGTATCCGCCTGTGCCAGCGAGATCGCATCGCGCAACTCCGCCTCGGTCCCTTCGGGCGTGGATTCACGCAGCTCCGAACGTGCCTTGGCTTCGGACAACCTCGCCTGAATCTTGTCCTGAACCTTGTCGAGGCTGGGAGCTTCGTGTTCCATCGAAGCTGAGATCGACTCGACGGCCGAGTTGACGGCTTCCTGCATCTTTGCCTGCTGAAGTTGCCCGACGAGCTCCATTCGCTTGGCAGCCAGTTCCTGGAGCCGCATGGCATTCTGCTGCACGGTCCGTTTGGCGTCCTCGGCCTGGTTCACCGAGATCTCGTACTGGTCTTTCAGCCCGTTGAGGTTGTTCTCCCCTGCCTGAAGCTTGAGGGCAATGCTCTGTGCCGCCTGGGTCCACTTGTTGAGCCCCTCGATGTCGCCCTGATTCTTTGCTTCGTCGGCACGAAGCAGGGCTTTCTTGGCCATCTCGCGAGCTTCGCCGACGGTGTCGGCGGCCTGTTCGATCTTGGCTTCCAGTTGGGTTCGATGAGCAATCACTTTGGCAGCCTGGTTACGAAGGACCTGGTCCTGCCTGCGAGCCTCTTGGATCGCCTGTTCGATCTCAACCTCAGGGTCCATTGCTCCTTCGACCGTCCGCCGGAACAGCGCTTTGATGTAGCCCCACAAGCGTTTGAACATGATCTCTCCGATCTCCTTCTTGAGCTTCGTCCATACTAAGACAGCGAGGGAACGGCTGACGCGGCCGACTGGGTCTAGCGGCGGCGGCGCGCCCTTCCCTTCACCTTCGGTGCCGACGCCTGCCGGCTCGAGGGCTTCGATCGGGTCCCACCGGTCGCGCGGGGAGCCGAGCGCGGCGCACTGCGACTCCGGGATCCGAGCCGGCCCAGGGCCGATCCCGCGCTGCCCCGGCTGCGACGGCGGAGGCCGCTCGAGCGTCCGAAGTCGTATGAGGCGCCCATGTCCCGACCTCCGAGCAGTACCGAGAACGTGCTGAGCCAGTCGAGGCCACCGCCGCCGTACGATCTCGGAGCCCGTGGAGCAGGGATGGGCCGTCCCCCGACGTTGATCGATCGGGGTGTCGGTGTCTCGCCGTTGCGCAGCTTTGCGGCACAGTCTCTGCATACGCCGACCATCTTCGAACCTGCTGCGGTGCGAATCTCGGCTTCTTCGACCCCGGCGCGGTGGGCCGGATCGAAGAAGCAATGGGCAGGTCGATCCTCCGGCTCCGCCGGAACGTCTCTATCCTCGATCAGCGCTTCGGCAGCCTCGAGTTGCCATCGGGCACGGTCGAGACGATCGGAAAGCTCTTCGAGCGCGCCCAGGTCGACTGCCGTCTCGGCCGCTTTCGACACTTCCGAGTAGGTGTCGCTGGCCTCCCGGAAATAGGCCAGAGCTCCTTCGTTCTCGGCAACGGTCACCCGGTCGGACAGATCGAGTATCTCGTTGGCGATCACGTCTATCTGGGTTTTGAGCTCTTCCTTCGCCTCGTCCAGGCGGCCTTCGACGATCTGCCTGTCGCGCCGGGAGTTGCGCCAGATCACGAACACGATGCCCCCGACTACAACCAGCATGAACGCAAGGAACGGCGCACTCCCACCGCCGCCGGTTGAGTCGGTCGCCGACCGGTTCGAATCCGGCAGCCTGCCGGCGAATGCCTCGAAAGCACCGATGTCATCCCGCTCCAGGAAGTCGTCGAAGGCGGCATCGACAGCGTCGGCAACGGCGGCGGCGTCATGGACGCTGGACGACGCACCTATCTCATTCGGTGAGATCACCACCACCGTTCCGTCGAGTTGCTCACCAATCAGCCGTCCGGCGAAGAGGTCGTTGCCGCCCGATGGGTCGGACCTCAGGACGACAAAGTAGAGCCGGCGCTCCACAGCGTCGACATCGGCTACCAGTTTCTCGAGTCCGTTGATGTCGACGGTTGTCCCCTCCTCCGCCGCGTAATTCCGGAACTGGAGCTCAACGAGAATGGCGTCCGGGTCGGCGGCAAGGGCCGGCATCGCCGAGACCATCGACATCGCAAGAAGAACGAGTATCAGGAATCGGCGCATACCGACCTGGAGCTTAGCGACGCCGCGCCGGACGGAAGCACCCCGGGGGACCCCAGCGGTCACTCTCCAAGCAGATCCCGGGTGACTCGAGCAACGTGGCCGGAGGCACGGACATTTCGGTATACGTTGAGCAACAATCCGTCGCCGCCGACGACGAAGGTGGACCTGATCAGGCCTTCATACTCACGGCCGTAGTTCTTCTTCATACCCCAGGCACCGTACTCCTCGGCCACGATGTGGTCTTCGTCCGACAAGAGGGGGTAGGTCAGGGACTCCCGCTCCTTGAAAGCAACGAGGCGTGGGATGGGGTCGGGACTCACGCCCACCACGGAGAAGCCGGCGGCCAGAAGCGCGTCGGCGCGATCCCGAAAGTCACATGCTTCTTTCGTGCAACCGGGCGTCATGGCCTTCGGATAGAAGAACATGACGAGCTTGCGACCGGTGAAATCCGCCAGTGAAACTCTGGACCCGGTGTCATCCGGAAGGTCGAAGGCGGGGGCTTTGTCGCCGATTTCGAGCACTCGACACCTCTCTCTCTTTCGCTGAGACGCTACTTCCCGAACAGAGCTCGCAGAAAGAACAATGTGTTGGCAGGACGCTCTGCGAGGCGCCGGGTCAAGTACGGATACCACTCTGAGCCGTACGGAACATAGATGCGCAAAGGATGGCCCTGGCGCACCAGTTCGCTCTGCAACTGTTCGCGGATCCCGTACAGCATCTGGAACTCGAACGGGGCGGCGCGGCCGGCCACCAGTTTCCTCGCCAGGTCGATCAGCCCATCGTCGTGCGAGGCGATCGCCGGCTTGGCGTCGTCCTGATCCATGAGTTGCTTGGTCAGTGTGGCGAAATTGGCGTCGACATGTTCCTTGCGTCTCATTGCGATCCTGTCCGGCTCGGCATATGCACCTTTGCACAGCCTTATGTGGCCGCCGAGGGGAGCGATCCTTGAGATATCTGCGCCGGTCCGATAGAGATACGCCTGCACGGCAACCCCAACGTTCTCGAACTCCTTCTGGATCAGTTCGTAGATGTCGAGAGTCGCGTCCGTATACGGGCTGTCTTCCATATCGATCGTCACGGTGGTCCCGACCTCGGCTGCCCGCCCGGCGATTTGTCGCATGGCTTCGATCGCGATCCCGCGATCGAGAGCCAGACCGAGTTGCGTCAGCTTCACCGAAACGTTTGCATCCAGACCGGTAGCCGCGATCTCATCGAGACATGCCAGATAGTCGTCGCGCGCCGCACGGGCGGAGCCGACATTGGTGACGGATTCACCGAGGTGATCCATTGAGACCATCATCCCCCGTTCGTTCAGCTCCTTCGCCACAGCCACAGCTTCACTCAGGGTCTCCCCGGCCACGAACCGCAAAGCGAGCCTGCGCCCGGCGTTCAGCTCGGTGAAGAGCCACTTCGACAGCCGGAGGTCTGTGGCCTTCAGCATCACGTTGCTGAATGCGCTGATCACGAATCTTCCTCCGCGGCGACTGCGAACCCGCCGAGTTCCTTCGATCGCTGGGCGGCTGCCCTCACGGCATCCTCCACGAGAGCTCGAAACCCTCGCTCTTCGAGGACGTGCATCGCCGCCGCGGTCGTGCCGCCCGGGGAGGTGACCTCGGAACGGAGCTCGAAAGGGCTGCGACGGGTGTCTACGAGCAGATGGCCGGCGCCCTTGATCGTCTGGTGAACGAGGAGTTCTGCAACGTCACGGGGGAGCCCCTCACGGATCGCGGCTTCGGTCAGGGCCTCTGCGAGGAGAAACGCATAGGCGGGCCCGGTCCCCGAGACGGCGGTAACGGCGTCGAGCAGGTGCTCCTCGAGCCGGGAAACCGGACCGACCGCCGAGAGGACTTGTTCGGCCAGATCGAGATCGTCGGCGGAGGCAAAAGCTCCCCCGGCCATCCCGCTGATGCCCTGACGAACGATCGCCGGGGTATTCGGCATCGCCCTGACCACCGCTACCTCTCCGAGGGCCTTTTCGAAGACAGACGTGGGGACACCGGCGGCGAGCGAGAGGAACAGGTGGCCGGCCTCGACCACTGGGTTGATCTGCGCGAGGAGGTGGTGGACATCGCGCGGTTTGACTGCGACGACCACGACATCCTTGCCCGCCAGGATCTCCGCCGGTTCGAGTACGCAGCGGCACGATGTGCCTGCTTCGACTCGCCTGGCCCGCTCGACCCGGCGAGCGGCGAGGTCGATGTCGGAATGTGCCCAGCCGGCCTCCAGGAGGCCCATAGCGAGCGCCTCGCCCATGGCTCCGGCACCGAGTATCGCTACAGAGGGGTGTTCGTGGCTCACAAATAGACAGTATATGGGGACAAGCCGTTGGCGGTCGTGGAACAATGCACCCGTGGGCAAGACGAGGGCCATTCAGGCGTTGGAACGGGCCGGAGCACAGTTTCAGGTCCACCGCTATCGCGTCGACCCGACGGACGGATCCTACGGCGAGGCGGTAGCCGCCGCCGTCGGTGTAAACGGCAGTCGTATGTTCAAGACGCTCGTGGCTTCGGTCGACGGAAACCCGACGGTCGGCATCGTCCCGGTGAACAGGCAGCTCTCCCTGAAGGCGCTCGCAAGAGCCGCGGCCGGAAAGCGGGCGCACCTGGCACACTCCAGCGACGCCGAACGACTGACCGGCTACGTCGTCGGCGGAATCAGTCCATTCGGACGGGTCAAGGAGATCCCCGTGTTCGTCGACGAATCCGCCTTTGAACACGAAACCGTCTACGTGAGCGGCGGACAACGCGGGATCCAGTTGGAAGTCGCTCCGGATCTGCTCGTCTCGATGAACTCCGCGAAGAGGGCGCAGATCGCCGACTGACCTGGTTTCTCAGCAATACCGATGCGCGTGGGGATCACCAGCATTGCCGAGAAAATCAATGCGGTTTCTCAGCAATACAGATGCGCGTGGGGATCACCAGCATTGCCGAGAAACGGTCGGGTCTACTCCCGGGCCAGGTACTCCCGGATCATCCCGATCACAGTCCCGACCGCGCTGGAGTTGTAGCCCTCCGGGATGATGATGTCGGCATAGCGCTTCGAAGGTTCGACGAACTGCAGGTGCATGGGTCGTACCGACCTCAGGTACTGCTCAACCACCGAGTCGGGAGTCCGCCCTCGATCGCGAATATCACGCTCAATCCGCCTGGCGAGTCGGAGGTCGGCGTCCGTGTCGACGTAGATCTTCAGATCCATGAGATTGCGCAGGGCCTCCTCGGCCAGCACGAGGATTCCCTCCAGCATGATCACCCGATGCGGCTCCACGACCAACGACTCGGGGCGGCGGGCATGGGTACCGAAGTCGTACTGCGGTTGCTCGATCCTCTTGCCCGCCAGGAGACTCCGGACATGCTCTACGAGCAACTCCGTCTCCAGCGAGTTCGGATGGTCGTAGTTGATGCTCGCCCGTTCCTCGGCGGACAGCTCCGGCCGATCCCGGTAGTACGCGTCGTGCTCGACAAGCAGAACACGGTCCCTGCCGATCCCGTTTACGACCCGCTCGGCGATGGTGCTCTTCCCCGACCCGGATCCACCGGCGATGCCGATGACCATCGGCCGTCCCTCGCCCTTGTCAGGCCATCCTTGGAACGTCTCAAGCGCCATTACCGCAGTGTGGCTTCAGGCCCCATCGCTGGCAAATGCGAAGAGGTCCGCCTAGATCTCGGAGCCTTCCGCCAACGGGAGATACAGGTCGAACTCCCAGTCTTCCGGGGGTTGGGTTATCGGTGTCAGCAACTCCTCGAGGCACTCGTTCCATCCCGGGCCGGGCCGCAGGCCGCTCTCCTCAAACCAGGCGACGAACCGCCGCCAGGTGTCTGTGATGTTCTCGATGCCCTTGAAACGGGTTACCGCATACCGGCGCGCCGGCACATGCTTGCGGGTCAGTGGTTGCTCGACGGCCGTGTCGGCATCGATGGTCATCCACTGCTCGTAGCCGTAGTTCGGGCTTCCGGGAGTCGGATTCGGGTTGTTGAAGCCGAAGAATCGGTGTTCGCCGGATTCGATGTCGATCCCATTCGCCGCTGCGAACTCCTGAATCAACGACCACGCCTCCATTTCAGGTTCCGAACCGAATCCCAGCGCGCTCACCACGTCGATCGCCTCCAGGTCTCTGATCTCGACCACCATGTCTTCCATGTGACCTCCTTTCCTCGACGGTACGACCCACTCCCTGACATCTTGTGTCAGTATTACCTGATGGACCGGCGCCGGCCGTCTCGACGAAATGCCCTCAGTTGAAGTGAGCCGCGATGCGAGCTGACCGGCTGCTCAGCGAACTGCTGATGATCCAAAGGCACGGCCGCGTCAGAGCGAGAGACCTGGCCCGTGAACTCGAGGTATCGGTTCGTACGATCTATCGCGATTGGTACTCGCTTCGCGTGGCCGGAGTGCCGATCATCACCGAGACCGGCCCGGACGGTGGAGCCCGCCTCTACGGAGACTGGCGAACCGAACTGACCGGCCTGACCGCCCGGGAGATCGACGCCCTGGCCCTTCTGGCGGCATCAGAGCCTGTCGGCTCGTCGGCGAGGACACTGACGACGGCCCTGGCCAAACTGAGCGCTGCCCTTCCGGCGGAACACCGCTTGCCACCCGGCCGAATACATTTCGACGTCGAGGCGAGCGAGGCGGCCCTCGGGACGCTCAGCCGGGCGGTCAATCTCGGCATTTGTGTCGATGTGGAGATCATCCGCGTGTTCGACACCCTGATCACGCACAGGGTCCGGCCGATCGGACTGGTCTCGAGCAATGATCGCTGGCATCTCATCTGGATGCAGCCCGACGACAGGATCAGGGTCGATCCGCTGAGCGCGATCGCCTCCGCCGAAATCACCGACGTACCGTTCGATCGTCCCGCCCAGTTCGATCTGGCCGGGTTCTGGAAGGAACATGTGACGGTAATCGCCGCCGCACACCACACCTACGTCGTGCGCCTGCTGGCGTCGGAGGAAGCGGCGCCGCTGCTCGAACGGCGGTTCGGAACCGACCTCAGCCGGGTCGGACCACATTACGAACTCCGCTTTGATGACATCATCCAGGCCCGTTCGGCCCTTCTGCCCTGGGGTGGGGCGGTCGAGGTCGTCGCGCCGGAGGCGCTTCGTCGGACTATGCGAGATTTCGCCAGGCAGACCCTCGACCGGTACGAGTAGGACACGACCCGGCAGCCGGAGCCTCCCCCGAGGTCTTTGCCGGACAGGTCAGCGACCCTCGGCCTTCTTCGGGGACTCCTTCATCGCCCGTTTCCTCTCTCGCAGGTCGTGCACATCATCGAAAACGGCGACGTCGGCAATCGAGGGCCAGTCGGCCGCCTTCTCCTGCCACCCGGCGGGTGCCGCACCGAGCCGCTTCCCGAGAATGCCGATGAAGATTCGGGACTTCGCCACGCCGTATCCCGGAAGAGCCTCGAGCCTTCGGAGGAGCTCGGCAGCATCAGCGGCCGTCGCCCAGATCTGCCCGGCATCGCCGCCGTATTCATCAACGACCGCCCGGCACAGTGCCTGTGTTCGCTTCGCCATCGAACCGGGATACCGGTGGATGGCCGGCGGCCCTTTGAACAACTCGATCAATTCCTCTTCGCCGATTGAGGCAAGGTTGCCTGCGTCGAGAGGACGGCCCATCCGCTCCGACAAGAGATAGGGACCGTAGAACGCCCGCTCCATCGGGAACTGCTGATCGAGCAGCATTCCGATCAGCAGCGCAAGGGGATTCGCGGCCAGCAGCCGGTTGGCTTGCTCACTCTCGGTCCAGTGCAGCGCGTCAACGCCGTTCATTCGTCCCCTCAATGCATGGAGTTGCAGGCACCTGACCGGACTATCCGCCGAGCTCGAGGCCCGACATCTCCTCGAGCGCCTTGACCAGAGCATGGTTGCCGTCGCCCCCAAAGCCTCTGCGCTGCAGTGCCCGATACATCTGGAACACGAGACTCGTCCCGGGGAGGGGCGAGCCGAGTTCGTCCGCAGCTTCGAGAACGAGGCGCAGGTCCTTCTGTTGCAGATCGATCGTGAAACCCGGCCGCCAATCCCGGACGATCATCTGCGGGCCACGGTTGGCGAGCATCCACGAACCGGCCGCCCCGCCCTTCACGGCGCTCAGAGTCTTCTCGAGATCGAGACCGCCCGCCTCGGCGAACAAAAGCGCCTCGGACACCGCCAGCTGCGTTCCGACGACCAGAATCTGGTTGACGAGCTTGACGAGCTGCCCCGACCCGATCGGGCCGACGTGGGTAATTGTCGTGGCGAATGCCTCGAGGTAGGGGGTTGCTCGATCGAACTGGGCGCCGTCGCCGCCGACCATGATCGACAGCGTGCCCCGCGCCGCTCCCTCGCTACCTCCGCTGACGGGAGCATCGAGCCAGGAGGCCCCGGAGTCCTCGACCTGTGTCGCGAGTCGAAGGGTTGCGGAGGGGCTGATCGTCGAGTGGTCTATGACGAGGTCGCCGGCGGACAGTCCGGCCAGGATGCCTTCTTCGCCGTGCAGGACGGCCTCGACATCGGGAGTGTCTGAGACGCAGATCATGGTGATTCCGCACTTCGCAGCAACTTCTCTCGGAGAATCGGCGACTGCTGCTCCGGCCTCGGCCAGCTGCTCCGTACGCGATCTGGTCCTGTTCCAGACGGTGACATCGTGACCCTTTTCGAGGAGGTTGCGAGCCATCCCAGAACCCATGATCCCCAGCCCGACGAACCCGATCTTCTCGGTCAAACTGCCCTCCTTCGCTGCTGCACCGAAGACGCTACCCAGTCCATCGTTTTCGCGCGACATTCCGACCCCATACGTTCCGAATGTCGCGCGAAAACGATGACAGTGTCAGGTTTCGGCCTTGACGAAGACGAGCTCGGCCAGGCCGGATTCCAGAGCGATCTCCGTCTCGTCTACCCCGACCACGGTCACGGGTGAATGCTGTTCCACCAATACGGTGCGGCCGGGCTCGATGCCGTAGGCGCGCAGCAGTTCGCGATGGCCGGTTGTCATCGCGTCGGAGAAGCCGGCGATGGCCACTCTCACTCCGATTGCGGCGCCATCGAGGGTCGATCCGACCGGCCGGCCGTCCGACCGGGAGGGAAACAAGCGAGCCAGCAGCCCGGCCGAACGCGAGGAGTTGATATCGACCGTTGTGTACCCGCACTCCGGGCAGCACGTCAGCGTGCAGGCTCCGCTCATCGGACAGGATCCGCACGCAACTTCGGCCTCCGGGTCGAACCGCGTGCCACAGAGAGCGCAGGCAATTGTGAGCGTCATGCGCCCCACCCGAAGAACTCGAGTGCGCGTCCCAGAACTCCACCGATGAAGATCGCCAGCGGGAAGACCAGGACGGTCACCGCGACTGCCGTCTTGGCCCCGCGCTCCTTGGCGATCATCAGCACACTGGCCACGCAGGGGACAAACAGAGTGATCGTCGTCATGCTCACCACCATCTGAAGCGGAGACAGGAGCCCGCCCCCGGCAATCAGGAACAGGCCGGTGGCGCCGAAGTCCCTCCTGAAGAACCCCATCATGAAGGCCGTCGCCGCTTCGGCCGGCAGCTTCAGCCAGTCGACCACCAGGGGCTCGGCCACCCCGATCAGCCATGCGAGAGCATCGACACGATCGAGGATGAACAGCAGAACCGACCCGATGAGAAACAGGGGAACGACCTCGCGTATGTACCACTCGACCCGGGCGACCGTCTTGAGCACCACCGGGCGCAGCGGGGGGCGACGCATCGGGGGTAACTCGGCGACGAACACGGACCGATCGCCGGGCACCAGACGGGCGGCCAACCAGCCGACCATCACCAGTACGCCGATGACCACTCCCGCCCAGATCGTCATCGCAGTCATCGAGACTCCTCCGAGCATGCCCATCACAACACCCAGCTGGGCACTGCACGGGACGCCGAGAGACAGCAGCAGGATGACAAGGAGCCGGTCACGTTTGGAGGAAAGGATCCGCGTTGTCATCGTGGCCATCGTCACGCAGCCGAGACCCAGCACCATGGGAACGACGGCGGTCCCGTTGAGGCCCATCGACTTGAAGATTCGGTTGGTGAGGACTGCCAGCCTCGGCAGGTAGCCGGAATCCTCGAGCAAGCCGAAGGCGAAGAAGAAGGTCGCCACGATGGGGAGAATCAACGCCAGGGCATAGGTCATGCCCATCGTCCACAGACCGTACTCTCCCACCAGGAGGTCTTGGACCCAGATCCATGCCGAGATTCTCCCGACTGCGGAAACCACCCACGGGTTGATGTAGACGCCGAACAGGGTCTCTTCGAGCCACCCGACCAGGGTCCCGGCTCCGAATACACCTACGAACCAGTACATCCCGTAGAGGACGATCGCCAGCAGCGGCAACCCCCAGAGGGGGTGGGTCGTCATCCGGCCGACCCGGTGCATTCGGTTCGAATGTGATCCCGCCCGAGTCCGGGTCGTGTGGCCGACCAGTGAGTCCACGACTTCGAACCTCGCCTCGAGAATCGCCGAGGACAGGGGTGTTCCGAGCGCCTCGGCCGCTGCGCTGCGAACTCGCACCGCCTCTCCCATCCGACGATCGTCGAACCGGACTCGCACCCACTCTTCAACCACCGCATCTCCGGCCAGGAAGAGCAGAGCCAGAGACCGTTCTGTGATGGAGGCGTGCGGCAGGAGTCCGGCGAGTTCGCCGATCGCCGCCTCGATGGGCTCCGGATACCGGACTCCTATCGAAGCGAGGCCCGGTCGGCGCAGGGCGTCCTCGAGGGGCTGGATCCCCTCGCCGCGTACTGCCGTTGTAGCCACCACCGGAAGTCCCAGCATCCGGGAGAGACCCTCGCTATCGGGCGGGATACCGCGGTCATGCGCTTCATCGGCCATGTTGAGAGCGAGAGTGAGGGGTACGCCCATCTCGGCGAGCTGCACGGTGAGGAGGAGCGTTCTACGGAGGTTCTTGGCATCACCGACCTGGAGTACCCCGACCAGATCCTCGTCGAGCAGGACCCGCACGGTCGCCTGTTCGTCTTCGGTTCTAGACGGGAACGAGAGAATGCCGGGCGAGTCGATGAAAGTCTCGGCAAGGCGCCGTCCGGTTGCCCGGATGATTTCGACCGTAGTACCCGGGTAGTTCGCCGCGATGACCCGATGACCGGTGAGTGCCTCAAAGAGCGTCGACTTGCCGACGTTGGGGTGACCAACGAGAGCGACGACGCCTGCTTGTCGAGGCATCTCCCCCGCCATCGGAGTGTGACAGTTTCCTCCCATGACCGAACATATCGTCGTGGGCGGAGTCGGAGTGGCTATAGGGTCGGACGGTCTTGCCGGATCGGATTTCGGCCCATGGTCCCGAATCGGTGTCGGGAAAAGGGGCGGGTTACCGGAAACAGTCGTCAGGTCGGGCCGCCGGCAGGCCTTTCCACTTTCCTTGACACCAGCACGGCACCGGCCGCCAGCAGGCCGAACTGGGCGAGTGCGATCGACGAGGTCAACCAGGAGAGCGCGGATAGCTCTCTATCGGAGTTCTCCCCGAGCGACTCCCGCTCGGCCTCGACATCTGCGATGGCGGCGGCGGTCGCGGCGCGGTACCGATCGAGCAGCCGGGATCCGTCGCCGAGAGCCTGCCGTGCCAGCCCTATCCCGATGATCAGATCCCCGCCCTGGTCGGCGATTCGACCCAATCCGACGCCCACTTCCTCGATCAGCGCCGCCTGCTCGCGGACCTGCTCGGGAAGGTTCTCGATGGATTCCGCGACGCCGGCGAGCGACTCGTCGAACGGTACGTCTGGATCGTAGGGCACTCCGACGATGCTGAGCGTTCCAAGGGTTCCATCGATGACGTCGGCCACCTGAATGAGGGCGGGCATGGCCTCTTGCAGGGATTCAACGATGCGCGGAAGGTCTTCTCCGCTGATCTCGGCCAGTTTGGACAATCCGTTCTCGGCGTCGTCGAGGGTGGCGATGGAATCGACGGCCGCATCCTCCACCGCCACCAGGCTGCCGGCCAGCCGTTCGACGATTGATGCCACGATCGCCACGGTGTCATCTGCGGTCCGGAGTGCTTCGGTGCTCGCGGCCAGCGATTCGTCGATGGCGGCAACGCGTTCGTCGGCGGCCGTCCGCAGCTGACCGGATGCGATGAGCACGGCAACGCCACCGAGCACCGCGGATAGCATCATGATCAGTCCGACGGTTCTCGACCATCCCATCACAAGGATGGTAACGGCCTCGACGAGCACTCCCCGGCTCCCCACAACTAACCTGCCGGGCAATGCCGGTACTGACCTCGATGCTCGACCAACGATCCGACGAGTACTCGTCCAACCGCGCCTCCATGGAGGAGAAGCTCTCGGAGTTCGAACAGCTGATGGCGACCTCCCGCCTGGGAGGTGGCGCGAAGTACGTCGCCCGGCACAAGGAGCGCGGCAAGTTGCTGGCCAGGGAGCGGATCGAGTTGCTGCTCGACCGCGATACCCCGTTCCTCGAACTCTCCTCGCTGGCCGGTTGGGGTACCGACTTCCCGATAGGTGGCAATCTCGTCTGCGGCATCGGAGTCGTATCCGGGGTGGAGGTGGCGATCAACGCCAACGACCCGACGAGCAGGGCAGGATCTTCGAATCCGATTTCCCTCGCCAAGAGTCTCCGGCTGCAGGACATCGTTCGCCAGAATCGCCTGCCCCTCATCAACCTCGTCGAATCGGGAGGGGCCGACCTGCCGACCCAGGCCGATGTCTTCCTGGCGGGAGGCAAGTGGTTCCGCAACCTCACCCAGCTATCGAAGCTGGGAATCCCGACGATCGCACTCGTCTTCGGCAACTCGACGGCCGGCGGCGCCTACGTGCCCGGCATGTCCGACTATGCGGTGATGGTCAAGGATCAGGCAAAGGTCTTCCTGGGTGGCCCGCCGCTCGTGAAGATGGCCACGGGTGAGGAGTCGACCGACGAGGAGTTGGGCGGCGCCGACATGCACTCCCGGATCTCGGGACTCTCCGACTACCTGGCGGCGGACGAACACGACGCACTCCGCATTGGACGCGAAATCGTCGCCCACCTCAACTGGCGCAAACTCGGCTACGGACCGAATCAGCCGTCCGACGAGCCGCTCTACGACGCCGACGATCTCCTGGGAATCGTCTCCGCCGACCTGAAGGTGCCGTTCGACATGCGAGAGGTGCTGGCACGCGTGCTCGATGGATCGCGATTCGACGAATACAAGATGGTGTACGGGACCTCGCTGGTGACCGGGTGGGGCTCCATCCATGGTTATCCGATCGGGGTCGTGGCAAACCAGCGCGGCGTCCTCTTCAGTGAAGAGGCACAGAAGGCGGCTGAGTTCATTCAACTCTGTAATCGCTACGACACCCCCATCATCTTCATCCACAACACGACCGGTTACATGGTGGGCAAGGAGTACGAGCAGGGCGGGATGATCAAAGACGGTGCCAAGATGGTGAACGCGGTGGCCAACAGCACGGTGCCTCACATTTCCCTGATGGCAGGGGCCTCCTACGGCGCGGGCAACTACGGCATGGCCGGCCGGGCATTCGACTCACGTTTCGTGTTCGGCTGGCCCGGCCACAAGGTGGCTGTGATGGGCGGGGAGCAGCTCGCCGGCGTGATGTCGATCATCGGCAGAGCCGGGGCTGAAGCCCGCGGCCAGGAGATCGACGAAGCGGCCGCGGAACTCAGCCGCCGGGCAATCGAAGATCAAATCGAGCGAGAGGCACTCGCCTACTACTCGACCGGCCGGGTTCGCGACGACGGAATCATCGATCCGCGCGATACGCGGACGGTCCTGGGCATTGCCCTCTCTGCTATTCATTCGGGACCGGTGCAGGGCACCGGCGAGTTCGGGGTGTTCCGGATGTGAAGAGGTTCAACCTCTCTTTTCGCGCGACAATCGGCCCCTATAGGGGAACATTTTCGCGCGAAAACGGGGGTGGAGGGCGGTGACACCGTTTGCCAAGATCCTGGTTGCCAACCGCGGTGAGATCGCCAGGCGGATCTTTCGTACCTGTCGCACGATGGGCATCTCCACCGTCGCCGTCTACTCGGATGCCGACCGGCTGGCCCCGTTCGTCGCAGAAGCAGACGAGGCACTCGAGCTCCCGGGCTCTGCCCCCTCGGACACCTACCTTCGCCAAGACCTGATCATCGAGGCGGCGCTGAAGGCGGGCGCCCAGGCGATCCACCCGGGGTACGGATTCCTCGCCGAGAACGCCGGGTTCGCCCAAGCGTGTGCGGATGCGGGAATCTGTTTCATCGGACCTCCGCCGTCCGCCATGGCCTCGATGGGTTCCAAGGTCGAGGCGAGACGGATCATGCTGGCCGCCGGAGTTCCGGTCGTGCCCGGTGTGGAGATCGCCGGCCGGAACGAGGAGGCAGTCGTCGGTGCGGCCACCGGTATCGGCTATCCGATCCTGGTCAAGGCGTCCGCCGGTGGAGGCGGCAAGGGCATGCGCATCGTGCGCGAACCCGCCGACCTCCGGGAGTCCATCGTCTCCGCCGCCCGGGAAGCGATGTCTGCCTTCGGCGACGACACGCTGTTCCTCGAGCGCTACATCGAGGAACCCCGGCACGTCGAGATCCAGGTGCTGAGCGACACTCAGGGAAACTTCGTCAGCCTGTTCGAGCGCGAGTGCTCGATCCAGCGCAGGCACCAGAAGATCATCGAGGAATCGCCCTCGCCTGCCGTGGATCAGGACCTCCGGGACCGCCTCGGTCGGGCCGCCACCGACGCCGCCGAGGCGGTTGGATATGTCGGAGCCGGGACGGTCGAGTTCCTGCTGGAACCGGGCGGCGAGTTCTTCTTCCTCGAGATGAACACGCGGCTCCAGGTGGAACACCCGGTCACCGAGCTGGTCACCGGGATCGATCTCGTTCGCGCCCAGATCCGGATAGCCGAAGGCCACCCCCTCGACCCGGAGGTTCTCGAGGCAACGACTCGGGGGCACGCAATCGAGGCGCGACTGTACGCAGAGGATCCCAGGCACGATTTCCTGCCGACCATCGGGACCCTGCACCGGTTCAACTTCGCCGACGAGGACTCCGACCGGGGACAACACTCCATTCTCCGCGTTGACTCGGGGGTCGAAGATGGATCAGAAGTGTCGATCCATTACGACCCGATGCTCGCCAAGGTGATCGCGCACGCTCCAACCAGGAGTGAGGCAGCGGGGCGGCTCGCAGCCGCACTGGCCCGAGCTGAAATTCATGGTCTCTACACCAACCGTGAACTCCTCGTCCGCATCCTCCGCCACCCGGAGTTCCTCACCGGCGACACCGACACCCACTTCCTGGACCGGCACGATCCGGCCCTCCTCGGAGCCCCGCTCGCCGACCCCGCCAGCGAACGACTCCACGCCATAGCCGCCGCGCTCGCCGGCCAGGTCGAGGCAAGGGCGGCAGCTTCCGTGCTCACCACCATCCCCTCCGGATGGCGGAACAGTCCTTCGCAGCTGCAGTCACTCACGTTTCGCGGCGACGGCGGGGATATCACAGTCGGCTATCAGTTCAACCGGGGCGGTCTGGAGGTCTGCCTCGGCGGCGACCCGGTGCCGGCCGTACTCCGCACGTGCACCGCCTCGAGCGTGCAAGTCGAGATAGACGGTGTGCTCAGGGTCTTCTCGACTCATCGGGTGGGCGAAACCTGGTACATAGACAGCGTGCTCGGCCATTCC
Source organism: Acidimicrobiia bacterium (assembly GCA_035471805.1). Taxonomy (NCBI): domain Bacteria; kingdom Bacillati; phylum Actinomycetota; class Acidimicrobiia; species Acidimicrobiia bacterium. Next base: position 27,335 of record DATIPS010000067.1, read on the forward strand.
GCCCTCACTCAGCTGCCTCGCTTCCCTGAGGCCACCAAGCACGAGGAACCCGGATCGATGCTGTCCCCGATGCCCGGCAAGGTGATCGGTATCTCGGTGGTTGAGGGCGACGCCGTCAGCCGGGGCCAGGTGCTCGTGATCATCGAGGCCATGAAGATGGAGCACTCGGTGCGCTCGCCGGCCGACGGGACCGTGGCATCGGTGAAGGTCAGGCAGGGAGACCAGGTGGAAGCCGATGAGGTGCTGATCGTCGTCGCGGAGAGCACTGAGGAGTAGGCGCTGGTTGCACGAGACCGCCGGGCGGGTACAAGGATTCCTTTCCGACTAGCCTCGCTGCCTGGAGGTAACGATGACCATCACTCTCGAATACTGCGCCCAATGAGGCTATCTGGACCGTGCGGTTCGCATGGTCGAGCAGATTCTCGCTGAGTTTCAACACCAAACGGAGAGCGTCGGCATCATTCCGTCCAAAGGCGGCGTGTTCGAGGTGGTGGTCGACGGAGATCTCATCTATTCGAAGAAAGCCACGGGCCGTCACACCGACTACGAAGAGGTGGGCGAACTGATCCGTGCCCGGATGCCTGCGCTGCCGGCGTCCGAGAACGATTGACCTCAGGGGCGCAGTCGATCCGGCCGCACTTCGGCCTCACGCAGACCTCCCCGTGTCATCCATGCGGGAAGCTCCTCATCGATGATCAGCGAGGTCGCCATTCGGGCCATGCCCGGCGAGGTCATGATCCCGAACCCGCCCTGGCCGGCCAGCCACACGAACTGCCGATCCTCCGGATCGGGCCCCACAACCGGCGCTCCGTCGGGCGCGAAGGTGCGTAGCCCCGCCCACGCACGGCGTATCGAGCGTATCTCGAGGGTCGTGGCGGCCTGAATCCGTTCGATACCGACCGCAACGTCGATCTCGTCGTGACGGACGTCGTGCGGATCCATCGGGGTCTGATCGGCCGGCGACCCCAGCAACTGAACTCCCTCGGGCTCGAAATAGAACTGCTCGTCGATGTCGATGACGGCCGGCCATCGCCGCACGTCGGTACCCTCCGGCGGGGCGAAGGTGAAGGCGGTCCTGCGCTTGGGCTGAAGTCCGATCGGCTCGATTCCGGCAAGTGCTGCGACCTGATCGGCCCAGGAGCCGGCCGCGTTGACGAGGACCTCGGCGCGGATGTCCTCGCCACCGGCCCGCACGGACCAACCGGCTCCGTCTCGCACGATGGCGCCGACCGGAGAGTCGGTCAGGACCTGACCGCGCCTGCGTTTGATACCGCGCAAGAATCCCTGCAGAAGGCTGTCGACGTCGATTGCACGGCCGTCTGGTTCGAGCACCGCTCTCTCGACGTAGCCGGGACGCAGGACCGGGCACAGCTCGCTCGCTTCGCTTCCGTCGATCAGGCGGACCGAAGGGATCTGCGATCTGGTCTCTTCGGCCGAGGCATCTACGGCTTCACTCTGATCGGGCCTTCCGATCAGCATGATCGGACGCGGCGAAACGAGCGGAACGTCGGTGAAACGGAAGGGAGGATCCTCGAGGAAATCGCGCCCTGCCGCCGTGATACTCCGGATGAGGGGCGTTTCCCATGCCTCGGTCAACAAAGCGGCCGACCTGCCCGTCGTGTGATGACCGCACTGCTTCTCGCGCTCGACGAGTATCACCGAACCGTGAGCCGCCAGTTCGTAACCGACCGATGCGCCGGCTATCCCACCCCCGACGATCAGGAACTCAGTGGTCAACATCTATTCAACCTCTCGTTATGGCGTAGAAGGCTATCGCGGCAGCTGCACCGACATTGAGCGAGTCCACACCGGCGCGCATGGGGATCGTCAGCCGTTCCTCGACCACGTCCAGCGTTGCCCGGGTCAGACCGGGCCCTTCTGCACCCAGCAGGAGGGCGACTCGCTCGTCGGCGGACGCTTGGAATTCGTCGATCGGGGTCGCGCCGGCGGCCGGGGTGAGGGCGACGATGCGGAAACCGTACCTCCGTGCCGGATCGAGACCGGGCGGCAAGTAGCCCACTCGTGCGTGTGGCAGGGAGAATGCTTCTCCCATCGCGACACGTAGAGCCCTCCGGTAGAGCGGGTCGCAACTCCGCGGGTCGAGCAACAGCGCATCGATGCCGAGACCTGCAGCCGACCGGACAATCACGCCCATGTTCGTGGGGTTCGTAACGTTCTCGAGAATCACCACGCGCCGGGATTCGGCGAGCAACTCTTCGGCCGGCGGGAGTTCCTTGCGGTAGAACACGGAGATGAGCCCGCGGTGCAGATGTATCCCGGTCACCTCATTGACAACCGCTCGACCTGCAAAATAGTGCGGGACGTCGCGAGGAACGGAGTCGGGGATGGGTTCGCCGCGCGTCGCGTCGATGAGGACCGACTTCAGCTCGAACCCTGCGCGCAAGGCGCGCTCGACGACGAGCGCGCCCTCGGCAATGAAGACGCCGGCCAGGTCCCCGCCCGGCGCCTCGCGTTGCCGGCGCAGCTGCTGATCTCGCAAGCCGATGTAGTCGAGAATACGTGGGTCGGCCGGATCGATGATGGAGACTTTCACGGCCAGCAGCGTACATCGTCGAGTAATAGGAGAAGAAGGTGGAAACGACCGCTCGGTTTAACGCCCTGGGAATCGTCGTCGCGAACATGGAACGCAGCCTTGCTTTCTACCGACTGCTCGGACTCCACGGCCCGGACGGATCGGAAGGAGAGGGTCACGTGGAGCTGAACCTCGCCAGAGGGCTGCGCCTGATGCTCGATACCGCCGATGTTGTCCGGTCGTTTTCCGAATGGGAACCACCCACGGGAGGCCATCGCATGGCCCTGGCGTTCCTGTGTCCATCACCTGCGGAAGTCGACGGACTGCACGCATCGCTGGTTGCGGCCGGGCACCGCAGCAAGGTAGACCCGTTCGATGCACCCTGGGGGCAGCGGTATGCCACCGTGCTCGATCCGGACGGCAATCCGGTGGATCTATTCGCCGCCCCGGACATCGGGTAGGGGCCCGGAAGGGCCTGCGATTGCCGGGGAGGACGGGGCGGACTCGGTCGACGTGGCGCGCAGACGTTCGACCACCTGGCTGCGCGCCCCGGGAGCACCGAACCCGGTTACCACGTCACCGTCCTGGAGAACGGTGTTGCCTTCCGGAATCAATACGGCCCGTCCGCGTCTCACGGCGACCAGTGTGCAACCGGGAGGCCAACGCACTTCCTTCAACTGGCGGCCGTCTGCCACGGATCCTGCCGGGACGTGGAACTCGAAGAACTCCGCGTCCGGCCGAGTCCAGATACGCTGCCGCTTCCGCTGGAGTTCGGCCTCGGTCGCCTCCGACAGGGCGTGGTGGTAGGCCTTGATCGCCGTCTCCCGCCGGAACATGCCGACGAGCTGCGTCGGGTCTTCTTCAGACACGACGGGAAGCCGTCCGACGCCGAGACTCGCCATCCGCTCCAATGCCAGCGAAACGGGCGTCGCCGGGGTAACCGTGAACGGGCGCGGTGTCATGGCGTCGGCAGCCTTCACCTGGTCCGACGGGCCGCCCGTCCGGGCGATGTCCGACACGGTGAGGATTCCAATCAGGCGGCCGTCGTCGTCGGCGACCGGCAGGCCGTGGTGACGATGCCGGTCGAGCACGGCCTGCACCTCACCGGTGGTCATCTGCGGCCGCAATACCTCGTCCCATGGGGTCATGACGTCGCCGACGGCCACCGTGTCGAGAAGGTCGACGTCGCTGGTGCGGAGCAGCCGGATCCCCCTGCGGACGAGCGGGATCGTATAGACGCTCTCTTTGTGAATGCGGTCTGCGATGACAGTCGCCAATGAAGTCGCCAGCATCAGAGGCAGGACGAGCCCGTAATCGCCGGTCAACTCGAAAACGATCAGAATCGAGGTGAGCGGAGCCCGTGCAACCGCGGCGAACATCGCCGCCATGCCGACAACGGCAAAAGCACCGGCTTCGAGCGTCGAGAACCCCCAGACCGGTCCGACGAGTGCGGCCAAACCCGCGCCGAGCGATGAGCCGATGAAGAGTGCGGGCATGAAGTGCCCGCCCGATGCTTGAGATCCCAACGTTCCCGCCGTCGCCAGGATCTTCAGCCCGACGAGGATGAGCAGAGTCCACCAGGCGACACCGAGCGGTGTACCGCCTACGAGTTCCTGAATGAAGCCCTGCCCCGTGCCGAGAATCCGTGGTTCGATGGTCACGATGACGGCCACCGGAACTCCCAGCGCGACGGGCCTCATCCATGGACGGGCCTCGAACTGCTGCACCGGTGAGTGCACGGAATCGAAGGCCTTCAGGAACAGGAAACCCACCGCGGCGGCTGCGACTCCCAACACCACATAGAGCATGAGCTCTGCCGGGTGGTCGACACTGTGAGAAGTTACCGACAGGATTCGCTCCTCCCCGACGATTGTGCGCGCAGTCACGGCCGCGGTCACCGATGCGATGACCACTGCATTGAGATGCCGAATGGCGAAGTTTCCGAGGATCACCTCCATCGCGAAAAGCATGCCGGCGATCGGGGCGTTGAACGTCGCTCCGATTCCGGCACCGGCACCGGCCGCCACCAGACTCCGCACCTGATCCTCACCAAGTCCGGAGTACCTGCCTATCGACGATCCGATCGCCGCGCCCACCATCACGGTCGGACCTTCCCGGCCGGCCGACCCTCCGCTGCCGATAGTGAGCGCGGTTGCCAGGATCTTCAGATAGCCGGCACGGGTCGGAACGTAGCCGGAGCGAACTGCCAATCCTGCCGTCGTCTCAGGCACACCGCTTCCGCGCAACTCGGGAAACCGCTGGGAGAGGGCCCAAGCGGCAAACAACCCGAGCGGAACGGTGAGCAGCGGAATGAACCTCCCCCAGGACAACGTCTCATCCATCCAGTCGACTCCATCGCGGATCAGCTCGATGCTCCCGATGAGTGCAGCACCCCCCAGCCCGGCCATGAGCCCGACAACGAGGGACAGGCCGATGAAGACGGCCGTCGTTTGCCGCCGGGCGATGGTACGCAGACGCTGCCTCACCGAGCTGAAACTAGTTGCACCGCTGCCCCGATTCGGTCCAGACTGACCCGATGGCTCTCTTCTCTTACGATCCGGCGCTGCTGGCCGTCTTCCCGACCATCAGGGCCGGCGTCGTCCACGCCGGCGGGCTCGTGAACGGGCCCAGTCCGGTCGACCTCCTGCAAGCCTTCGAGACGGAGCAACGGGCCACCATCGCCGGCATCGGAGGAACGCCTCTGGCGGACCTGCCCAGCCTGGCCGCTTGGCGCAGGGTCTTCAGTCGGTTCGGCGTGTCGCCGACTCAGTACCGGAGTGCTGCTGAGGCGCTCCTCAGGCGCCTGACGAAAGGCAGGGGCCTCCCTTCGATCAACCTGCTCGTCGATATCGCCAATCTGGTCAGCATCCGGTACCGCCTCCCGGTGGCCGTGTTTGATCAGGGCCCGATCGACGGAGCGACGGTGGTGCGCTTCGCAGACGGCGACGAGCGATTCACCGATCTGGGAACCCGGGAGTCCAGCCCGCCGGCGGCCGGGGAAGTGATATTCGTCGACGATGCCGGGTTGGTGAGCGCCAGGCGATGGTGCTGGAGGCAAAGCCTCGAGAGTGCCGCCGGGCCGGACACGACAGAAGTCCTGATGACGATCGAAGGCCACCACGACGGAGCGGCATCGGCGGTCGAGGCTGCCACCGGCGACCTCCTGGGACTGCTGGAACGGTTTGCCGCCCCGCTCTCGCTCTCCACGGCGCAGCTGTCGCCTGAGTACCCGCGGTTCCCGGAGCGGTAGTAGGAAGCCGGGCTGCGAGTCCGCGCCCGACCGGCTCGAAAGCGCGACACCCGGAGGGCTGCTACCGGCCGCGGGCGCGCAGCACTCTCCTGAGAATCTTGCCGGAGGCGGACTTGGGGATCTCATCGATGAACTCGAGCACCCGTATCTGCTTGTAGTGGGCGACGTGGCCCGCCACATGTTCCATGAGTTCCTCTGCGGTGACCTCCACGCCGGGTTTCGCCACGACGTAGGCCTTGGGTATCTCGCCGGCTTCCTCGTCGGGGAGCGGAACCACGGCAACATCCGCCACCGCAGGGTGGGCAAGCAGAAGCGCCTCCAACTCGGCAGGGGGTACCTGAAAACCCTTGTACTTGATCAGTTCCTTGAGCCGGTCGACTATGAAGTAGTGCCCGTCCTCATCGAGGTGACCGATATCGCCGGTATGGAGCCATCCGGCCGGGTCGATGGTGGCCGCCGTCGCATCGGGGTTGTTGAGGTATCCCTTCATCACCTGTGGTCCGCGAATCCAGATCTCCCCGTCTTCCCCGATGTCGAGATCTGCCCCCGTGCCGGGCTCGACGATTCTGCACTCCGTGTTCGGAAGCAAGAGTCCGATCGACCCCGGTTTGAATCGGCCGCTCGGAGTCGCGTGGGTGACGGGACTCGTCTCGGTCAGACCGTATCCCTGCACGACCTCACAGCCGATGCGCGCCGCCGCCTCGGCGGCCAGTTCTGCTCCGAGCGGTGCCGCACCTGAGAGGACCTGGCGAGCCGCCGAGAGGTCGAAGTCGTCGACCATCGGATGCTTCGCCAGTGCGAGAACTATCGGAGGAACGAGGTAGTAGCGGGTCACCCGATAGTCCTGGCCGATTTGTAGGAACTGAGCGAGGTCGAAGCGGGGCATTGTGACCAGGGTCGTTCCCTGGGCGAGCGCGCCGTTCATCAGAACCTGCATGCCGTATATGTGAAAGAACGGGAGGATGCCGATTCCAACGTCGTCCGAAGAGACTGCGAGTGCGATCTGGCTCTGCTCGAGGTTGGCGACGAGATTGCGATGGGTCAGCATGACGCCCTTGGGCAGGCCGGTCGTCCCGCTCGAATACGGCAGCACGACGACGTCGCTGGATGGATCGACGGGGGCATGCTCCGCCAGCGGTTCGCCGAGCAGGTCGCCGAGCGGTGGAGCACCGTCGGTCTGGTCGATCGTGTAGACCTGTTCGATACCGGCCCCCGCCGCGGCCTCCCTGGCCGTATCGAGGAACATGCCGATCGAGACGAGGTAGGAAGCGCCGGAGTCCTCCAACTGGTATTGCGCTTCCTCGGCCGTATACGTCGGGTTGATCGTGGTCACGGTTCCACCGGCCATGGCGGCACCGTGAAACGCCACTGCGTATTCCGGGAGATTCGGGGCCAGGATGGCCAGCACATCGCCCTTTCCGAACCCACGAGCCCTGAGGCCGCCGGCCAGAGCCCGGATGGCGTGGCTCACCTGTCCGAATGTGAGCGTTCTTCCGGTCGGTCCGTCGATCAGTGCCGCCTTTTGCTGATTGGCATCGGCGACGCGCAACACGTACGTGGTGATGGGGATGTCGGGTACGGCAATGTCGGGAAACCGGCTGGTATAGATCATTCTGAGCTCCTCGAGAACGGCGCAACCATCTTTGCACTTAGTTGCGCCTTCCTCCACGCCGCCGGAGGTATCTAGTCATTCCGGGTGAATTGTCAATGGGTATCGCGAATCCGAGAGCGCCGACCGACAGGGATCTCGTACGAACGAGAGATCCCTTCACCCGGGGCGGGTGAATAGAGCCGATCTTGCCGGGCCGGCAAGATCGGCTCTTTGGTGTGCGGCCATCACCCGGAAGGGAGCAAGCATCTTCGATCCAGCGGGCAGCCGAGAGTGTTCAGTTGTCCGCTGCCCCGAAGAGGATGCGTCCGTCCACTTCCACCCGCTCGACTTCGCCGAGCAAGCGGAGATGCTCGAGGTGTGCGAAAGTCTCACTCTCGGCCATGAAACCCATAAGACGTTTGGGAAACAGTTCGCCGGCCATGCTCTGAACGGTCATGGGTTCCGAAGCATCGATGACCGCTCGCAGCTGATCGAGTCGTTGCTCATGGTGTTCTGTTATCGAGGCGGCCCGCCCGGCCAGGTCGGTGATCGGGTTCCCGTGGGCCGGAAGCACGACTGAGACACCCGGCAGCGCGACCGTCTTGGCGAGGCTCTCCACGTACTCGGCAAGGGGATCCGGGCCTGCGCCGATTCCGGCAATGTGCGGGGTAATGGTCGGCAACACGTGATCGCCGCTGAACAGGACTCCGGTCGCAGGTTCGAACCAGCACAGGTGATCGATGGTATGTCCCGGAGTGTGAACAGTCTGCAGAATGCGGTTTCCCAGCACGAGATGCTCACCATCGGAGAGGCGCCTGGTCGGTGTCGGGCTGCGGAACATGCGATGCGCCATGTTGCGCATCCACCAGGCGCGCACCCGGCGGCCGGTTGGAAGCCGGTCGGATGTTCCATGCCACGGCATTCGACCCAGGCGGGCAGCTTGATGCCGGTCACGCATCTCGTCGTCGAGGATCGCCTCGGTGTGGTTGTCGGGGGTCCACCAGATCTGAAACGAGTTGTGGGCCAGCACATCGGCCCCGGCAACATCTGCGATTCTCGCCGCGTTGCCGAAATGGTCCGGATGTGAGTGCGTGATCATGATGGTGTGCACGCGACGCAGCGGCACGCCCGCCGCTTTCATTCCGGACCGGACCGCCGCCCACCCCGCTCTGCCGGGTAGACCCGTATCGATGACGGCCGCGCCGCGCTCATCCTCGAGGACGTACATGTTGGTGTGCCCGAGTCCGGTGAAGTTGATCGGAAGCTGCACCCTGATGACGCCCGGAGCGACCTCCTTGACCTCGCGCGAGGCGGGAAGGGCCTCCTGCTTCATCAGTAGGACTTCGGCAGTCCGAGGGAATGCTGGGCGACGAAGTTGAGAATCATCTCTCGGCTGATGGGCGCGGTGCGGAGAAGACGGACGTTGCCCCACAAGTCGGCGAGACCGTATTCGGAGCTGAGTCCGTTGCCGCCGTGGGTCTGTATGGCCAGGTCGAGGGCTTCCATCGCCGCTTCGCCGATTGCGTACTTAGCCATGTTGGCCGCTTCGGCGGCATCGTGGCCGTTGTCGTACTGCCAGGCAGCTTTGTAGATCATCAGCCTGGCGAGCTCTACCTCCACCTTTGCCTTGGCCAGGGGATGGGCGATGCCCTGGTGGGTTCCGATGGGGACGTCCCACACCTTTCGCTCACGGGCGTACGCCGCCGCCTTGTCGAGAGCGTACCGGCCGAGGCCGGCCCCGATCGCCGCGCCTGTGATCCTCTCCGGATTGAGTCCCTGGAATACCTGCCGGAGCCCGTCGCCTTCCGTGCCGACCAGTCGATCGGCCGGGACTTCGACATTGTCGAAGAACAGCGTGTATTGATTCTCCGGTGAAACCATCTCCATGTCGATCTTCTGCATGGTGAGGCCGGGCGTGTCCACCGCGACCACGAACAGCGACAGTTGTGCCTTGCCGGTGGTCTCATCGGTTCCCGTCCTGGTCACGACGAGGACGTCGTCGGCTTCATCGACCGCCGAGATGTAGTACTTCTGACCGTTGAGCCGGTAGACATCTCCGTCGCGTTTGGCGGTGGTGGACAAGCGATGCGAGTTCGAGCCGGCATCGGGTTCGGTGATGGCGAAAGCGATGCGCCGCTCGCCGGAGGCTATTCCGGGAAGCCACCTCTGCTTCTGACCGTCGGTCCCGAACTTGGTGATGATCGAACCGGCGATCGCCGGTGAGACGATGAGTATCAGCAGGGGCAGCCCTTGAACTGCGAGTTCCTCGCAGACGATCGAGAGTTCATAGATCCCCATCCCCCCGCCGCCGTACTCCTCAGGGATGTTGACCCCTATGAAACCACCGGCGGAAAGCGCTTCCCACAGCTCTTCGACCTTCTCGCCCCGCCGCCCTCGCTCGGCGTAGTACTCGTGACCGAAGCCGCCTGCGATATCGGCAATCGCCTGCCGCAGCATCGTTTGCTCTTGAGTCTCCAGGAAGTCCACGAAAACCGCCTCCTCATGTTTTGGCGAAGGGTAGACGGTCCCCCGCCGGTCGAACCCGTGCAGAAACCGGAGTCGGCTCCTCCCTGCCGCGTCTCACCTATGTCGCCCCGCCCAGTCGGCAAACGCCTCCAGAGCTTCCGGGTTGGCCATCGCGTCGGTCCGTGCCGCCTTCTCGACGGGCAGCCCGGCAAGGATACGCTTCACCGGAACCTCCATCTTCTTGCCGTTCAGGGTGCGGGGAACGTCGGCTATCCGATGAATCTCGTCGGGAACGTGTCGTGGAGACAGCTCGGTGCGGATGGCCGACTTGAGCCTCTCCCGGAGATCGGGGGTCAAATCGTGGCCGGTCCTCATGACGACGAACAGCAGCAGACTGTCCTCCCTGCCCAGTTGGCCGGTATCGATGACGAGGCTGTCCTCTATCTCGGTGAATCCATCGACGACCCGGTAGAACTCACTGGTACCGGTTCTGACGCCGCCCCGGTTGAGGGTCGAATCCGATCGCCCGTAAACCACGCACCTCCCGTCCGGTGCGATCTTTATCCAGTCGCCATGGCGCCAGACACCCGGGAACATTTCGAAGTAGCTCGATCGGTAGCTCTCTCCATCCGGATCATTCCAGAAGAAGACGGGCATAGACGGCATCGGCGCAGTCACCGCCAGCTCGCCCACCTCATCGACTACCGGTCGTCCTTCAACGTCGAATGCCTCCACCGCGGCCCCGAGATAGCGGCACTGTATTTCGCCGGCCCTGACCGGAAGCAAGGGGCACGAGCCGATGAACGCCGCACAAAGATCGGTGCCGCCGCTGACCGATCCGAGGAGCACATCGTCGTTCACCCGCTCGTAGACCCAGACGAATCCCTCCGGGGACAGCGGGGCACCGGTCGAGCCGACGCTGCGCAACATCGATAGGTCGTAGCTCTGCCCGGGATCGAGGTCGGCTTTGAGGCATGCGTGGATGAACGGAGCCGAAGTCCCGAAGTAGGTCACTTTCAAACGCTCGGCCATTCGCCACAGGGCGTCGAGGTCCGGATAGCCGGGACTGCCGTCGTACAAGACGATCGTGGAGCCCACCAGCAGGCCGGACACGAGGTAGTTCCACATCATCCACCCGGTCGACGTGTACCAGAAGAACCGGTCGGACTCTCCGAGGTCCATTTGCAGGCTCAGATCCTTGAGGTGTTGAAGGAGAATCCCTCCTTGCGGGTGCACGATCGGCTTGGGCAGACCTGTGGTACCGGACGAGTACAGCACCCAGAGCGGGTGATCGAACGGGACTCGCTCGAAGCTCAGTGGTTCGGGATCCGCGGTCAGTGCTTCCCAACTCAAGGTGTCCGCCGGACGATCCAGTCCCAAACGGCTCAGGATCACGGTGGCCGCCAGGGACGGTAATCGCCCCCGTACCTGCTCAACGACGTCGAGGCGGTCGAACGCTCTTCCCCCGAATCGGTAGCCGTCTACGGATACCAGGACCTTGGGCTCGATCTGCTCGAAACGGTGGGCGATTGCTCCGAGCCCGAACTCGGGCGAGCAGCTCGACCAGACGGCACCGAGACTGGCAGTGGCCAGGAAGGCCACCAGGGTCTCCGGAATGTTCGGCATCAAGGCGGCCACACGGTCGCCTTTGCCGACTCCGAGCCGGCGAAGTCCGGCGGCCGCAGCCGCCACACGATCGGCCAGTTCCGCGTAAGTCAACTTCTCCACGGCGCCGCTCTCGTCCGTGGCGATCACGGCCGTGTGATCATCCCGTCTCGAGAGGGCACGTTCGGCGTAGTTGAGCCGGGCTCCCTCGAACCACCTGGCCCCGGGCATCGTGGCGTCGCCCAGGACCCGCTCGTAGGAGGAGTCGATTCCGAAGTACTCCCACAGCGCCCCCCAAAAAGCCTCGAGATCGGCCACCGACCACTCCCACAGAGCCCCGTAGTCGCTGAAATCGAGTCCGCGGGCGCGGCGGAGCCAGGCAAGGAACCCGGTGAGGTTGGAGGCTGCGCGGCGTTCGTCCGAGGGTTCCCACAAGACCGTCCCTTCGGTGACATCCGCGCGCATGGGCGGAGGCTAGTAAACGGCACCGTGAAAATTCTCATCGCCGACCTGTTGGGTCGTCGGATGTGCGCGTAGGCTCGGCAGCGGCCGACCAATACGGAGGTTCCCGGAATGCGACCCGTGTACGCACTGTCTGGTGGTGTATCCAAGTTCGCCAAAGCCAGACCCGACAAGACCTTTCAGGCAATTGTCAAAGAGGCCTACGACTACGCCATCGCCGACATCGGCATCGACTTCCCGGCCTTCACGAGAGCGGTGGACGGTTCGGTGGCTTCCTACTTCTCGGATCACTTCTCACGCCAACTGATGGCGGGCATCATGGCCCAGGACTATCTGGGACTCGTGCCCAAGCCGTCGCATCGGGTGGAGGGCGGCGGTGCCACGGGAGGCCTGTGCTTCCAGGAGGCTTGGAAGTCGATTGCGTCCGGACACATGGATGTGTGCGCGGCGTACGGTTTTGAGACCATGAGCCACGTCGAGACCTGGAAGGGAAACGAGTTCATCGCACTGGCCTCGGATGTGTCCTGGGACTATCCGGTCGGGGGCTTCTACTCGGGCTACTACGCCATGATGGTGACCCGCCACATGAAGGAGTACGGCACGACCGTCGAGCAGATGGCGGCCGTCTCGGTCAAGAACCATCTCAACGCGTACCACAATCCGTACGCGCAGAAACGCAACCGGTACACCATCGAGGATGTCCGCAACTCGCCGATGGTGGCCTGGCCGCTGACGCGGCTGGACATCTGCGTAATGTCCGACGGGGCGGCGGCCGTGATCTTCGCTTCCGAAGACGGCATCGAAAGGCTGGAAGCCGCCGGAGCCGAGATCCCCCGGCCGCTGGTGCAGGTGACCGGCATCGGTCGCGGTACCGACGCCATGCGCATGTCGGATCGCCCGCACGTCGACTACGAGACTTTCATGCAGGACTACGCAACAGACCAGGAGAGGTCTTCCGAGGACACTCGCAACCACTATCGCTCTCTGTGGGACCGCGGCACCCGTTATCCGGGCGTCCACTCTTTCCGGGCCGGGCGGACCGCCGGCAATATGGCCTACAGGCATGCGGGGATCACAGATCCCCTCGAAGAGCTCGATTTCGTGGAACTCCACGATGCCTACACATCGAGCGAAATCCAGACGTATGAGGACCTTGGTCTGTGCCGCTACGGCGAGGGAGGGGAGTTTGCCGCCTCCGGCAAGGCGTTCATGCCCGGCATCGAATACGGACTCGACCTGACCTCCGACCCGGTGTGCCCGGTCAATCCGTCCGGAGGCCTGATTGCCTGCGGCCACCCGGTCGGAGCCACCGGACTGATGCAGGGGGTGTTCGCCATCTGGCAACTCCAGAACACGATCGGCAAGCACTTCGGAGACGAGACTCTCCAGGTCTCAGACGCCCGCCGGGGTGCCATTCACTCGCATGCTGGAACGGGCACCTACGTCACCGTCAGCATTCTGGAAAGGGAGGGAAACCGATGAGCGACGCACGTCGAGAAGAGACACTGGGCGGCTTCGTCGTCCATGGAGTTCCTTTCCCGGTCGAGACCGACCCGGACGCGCTGGCCTTCCTCAAGCGGATGACTCCGATCCAGATCGAACAGCAGTACTCGATCACCTATCTGCACTCGTACGGACAGGACAGCCCCTGGTTCGCCGGTGCGTCCAACAAGAGGCTGCTGGCCTCGCGGGAACCCGACTCGGGATACGCCTACGCCACTCCGCGCGGCCACGACATGTACACCGGGCGGGAAACCGAGTGGATCGATGTAACGGACCGCACGGCGACCGTGCACGCCTTCACGGTGTGCTATTTCGGGTCGGAGGAGTTCCTGCCCGATACGCCTTTCGTGCTGGCGCTGATCGAGTATGAAGGCGTGAACACGTTGTTCCTCACGAGGCTGATCGGCCTGGATCACACGCAGGCGTCACTCGAGTGGATAGGAAGGGAAGTGCAACCCCGCTTCCTGAGAAACAGCAAGCTGAAACCGACCGACGTCTACTTCGTGCCTGCCTGACGGAACCGATGGCCGGCGCCGGGAGTGCAGGTTCTCTCGGCCTAGACCCGGAGCATCTAGAAGGGCACATCATCGATGGGAGTTGAACCGGTTCTGCGCAGGGGAGTCACTCGTAACATGCGGTTCGCGACCTGGAGGAATACGTGAGGGACAGCGCCGAAGCGGGCTGGTTCGACAACTCTTTGCGCGCCCTCGTCGCTTCGAACGTGGCGACGATGATCATCGCCCTCGTGGAGGGCTGGTCGCTCTCACCGTTGCTCTTCATCTACTGGGCGCAGAGTGTGGTGATCGGCGCCTTTCACGTCCGGCGGATTCTCAATCTCGATGAGTTCACAACCACCGGCCTGAAGATGAACGGCCGGCCGGTGAGGCCGGGTGTCAGGGCACAGCGGCAGATCGCCGGATTCTTTGCCGTGCACTACGGCTTCTTCCACCTGGTCTACCTGGTCTTCGTACTCACCGGGGTCAATTCCGACGGAGGATTCGCCTCCGGCGCCTGGTGGGCGCTGGTCGGAGGAGTGCTCGTCTTCGCCGTCAACCACTACTTCTCGTACGTGCAGAACCGCGAGTTGGACGGGCGGGGCAAGCCGAACATCGGAACGATGTTGTTCCTTCCTTACGCACGGATCCTGCCCATGCATCTGCTGATCGTGATGGGCGCCACGATCGGCGGTGAGAGCCGGACCGCACTGATCATCTTCATCGTGCTCAAGACCGTCGCCGACGCGGTCATGCACATCGTCGAGCACAGGACGCTACGAAAGGTCGCCGTGGTGAGTTCTGAGTCCTAGGTTCTGAGTGCAATCCATCCACCTCGAAGCCTCACCCCCGCAGCGCCGACCAGAAGATGCCGGGGAGCTTCGACGGGGAGGGTCGCATCTCCATGTCCACCAACCGGCGCGTGACGTCGTTGGCTCGCTTGTGGTCGGGGAACCACAGTGGCTTGACGGGCTGTTTGAACAGGGCTCTCACAACGCTCTTCTCCACCCGATCGAACAGATAAGTGTTGTGGACGACTCCGATACCGCTGCCGATGTTCTCCATCGTGTTGCCGGGAAAGGCACCCCACGACGTGCTCGTCAGCGCGTAGCCGAGGCCGACCCAGATGTTGACGGCCACAGTGCCGTAGCGCAGGTTTCCAATCGCCTCTTCCAAGGCAGCCGCGAAGCCGGGCTGCTTGAGGGTCTTCGGGTGGATGATCAGAGTGGCGCCCAACTGGCCCCACAGCTTCTCGTTGCAGAACTCGACGGCCCGCTCGAGGAACTCGATGTCGGACCCGGAGGACGGCAGAGGTGCCTCGCCGAACAGTCCGGTGAAGGCCTCAGTTGTGAAACAGACATCGGCCTCGTTGTCGGCGCGGAGGCCCTCGATGAACGTCCAGGGAACGGTGCCGGCTCCTGCCTCCCCGTATCTGCCGGCTTCTGGATGCTCATCGACAAACAGCTTCCAACGGTCCTCGGCACCCGGGTAGTAGGCGGGGCGATCCGGAGTGGCGTCGAGGCCATCCCTGATCGCGGCAAGGAGCGGTTCCCGGAGACTCCAGCTCTCCGGTGTCACCACGACGCGAGCCGCGATGCAGTTGAAGCCGGCGTTGTGAGTGAGCATCGATGCGATGTTCTTGCCCTGATAGGCGACGTCCGAATCAGACCAGGGTCCCGGTACGACTATCACCGGCGTGACATTTCCTAATTCAGATGCGATCGGCTTGCCCAGGTGAGGATCGTTGGCGGCCTTCCTGCGCTTTCCCTCTTCGCCCATGCCGAAGACGATCGAATCGTGGGTCTTGTCGGATCCGGTGATATGTACCTTTCCGATACCTTCATGGTGGCACAGGTAATAACCCTCGGTCGCTCCCCCGTAGAGAATGCGCAAGAACCCGGCCTCGATGAGCTCCGAGAAGGCTTCGGTGAGGATCGGCCCCAGATACTCGTTGACCGGATTCATCTTCAGGGCAACCACATCGTTCTCCACGAACAGCTTGTACATGGAGTCCATCGCCGGGATACAGGCGACGTTGCCCGCGCCGAGGACCAGAGCAACGTCACAGGAGGCGTCTTGGTCGGGTTGATAGATGACCGCCTGCGTACTTGCGAGCTGCGCGGGGGAAACGCCCGGCTCCATCCAGATCTCTCCGGTGAGTCCGGTCCACAGCAACCTGTCGTAGATGTCGGTCGGAAAGACCTTGACAATCGTCTGTCCCTTGCGGGTGGTGACCGGACCGGGGTACTGAGGAGAACCGTGCCGGGCGACGTCGGCCAGAGCGTCCTTGAGGAGACGCGCATTGCGAATGAGGAGTACCGGTCCACCGTGCCACTCCTCGGCGGCCACCGGAGCATCGAACGAGATACCCTTCGCCGAACAAGCGGCCCGCACCCACTTCTCCGCAACGGCGGCAGTGCGCTCCATGATGCCCTCGAGGTAGGCGATTCGCCGCTCGATCGATGTAGCCGCCCACGAACCCTTGTTTGCCCGCAACACCTCGACGGCGGCATCCAACTCCTCCGTCGACGAGGCCTTGATCGAGTGAGGACCCTCAGGGTGAACGATGCTGCCGGTGGTTATGGTCACAGTGGCTCCTTCATCGCCGCGGCGGCGCCAAGGGTAGTTGCCGGGCGCCGCATCCGTCGGGGGAACGGAGATCTAGGCGGTACCGAGCGAATCACGCAGATGCGGGGCGAACAGCTCCGGCTCCAACAGGAACGCGTCGTGACCGCGCTCCGAATGCACCGTGATCCGCCGAACGGGCACGCCCGCTCGCTTCAAGGCGGCCGCCAGTTCCTCTTGCTCGTCCGGGTAGAAGCACACGTCCGAGTCGATGGAGAACACCATGAACTGCTGTTCGCGACAGCGCTTGAACAACTCGTCGAAGCTGGTCTCACCCGCCTGCTCGAGAAGGTCGAAGGTTTGCCACAACTCCAAGATGTGCAGGTAGCTGTTGGCGTCGAACCGGCGGACGAGTTTCGTTCCCTGATGCCACATGTACGACTCCAGCGGATTCGTGATCTTTACGTATCCGCCGGTTTCGTTGCGATCGACGACTTCCGAACGCGCCCGCTCCTCCATCGCCTTGAGCGACACGAACGTCTTGTGGCCGATCATCCGGGCCAGTGCGAGCCCTCGCTCAGGGTGAGGGCCGCCGTAGTAGTCGCCGCCGTTGAACAAAGGGTCGTTCTCGATCGCCAGCGCTTGCTCGAAATTGTGTATCCGTTGGAGAGCCGTCACTCCCAGCCCGGCCGCGATCGGTATGACGACACCTACACGGTCGGGATACCGGGTCGCCAGGCTCAATGCCATGAGCCCACCGACAGACCCACCGATGGCGGCGTGGAGACGGTCGACTCCGAGATGATCCAAGAGGGCGACCTGACTGTCGACGACGTCCGTCAGGCTGAGGCGCGGGAAACTCGAACCATACGGTCGGCCGGTTGCCGGGTCGATCGAGGCAGGCCCCGTCGACCCATAGCAACTGCCGATGTAGTTGGCGCAGATGACTGCGAACTTCCTCGTGTCCAAGGCCCTTCCCGGTCCGATGAAACCATCCCACCAGCCGATCCGCACCTCTTCGTTCCATCGTTCGCTCACAGCAGGGAATCCTTCGTTGAACCCTGCCGCATGCTGACTGCCGGTGAGCGCGTGAAACACCAGGACTGCGTTCGACCGGTCCTCGTTCAGATTCCCGTATACCTCGTATGCGACCGTGGCCGGCTGCAGGCGATCCCCGCCGCGCAGGGGCAATCCGTCCTCGAACGTGACGAACTGTGTTTCGACCGGGCCGACCGAAGCGGCCGACGGGTTCACGGCCAACCCCATCCGCACGCCGCACCGGTCGCGGTACGCACGGTGTCGTCCCCCATCAGTCCGACCGCACTTCGGCGGCCGCCGCCAGGGCAGCGGCGAAGTCCGCCTTTATGTCCTCGATGTGCTCGATGCCGACGGAAACCCGCACCAGGTCCGCACGCACACCGGCCGCCGTGCGCTCATCGTCCGAGAGTTGCTGATGTGTTGTCGATGCAGGATGGATCACGAGTGTCTTCGCGTCACCCACGTTGGCGAGATGGCTGGCCAGTTCGACCGAATCGATGAAGCGCCGGCCCGCCTCATAGCCGCCGTCGATTCCGAACGAGAGCACCGCACCGAACCCGTGTCGCAGATACTTCTTGGCCGTGCCGTGGGAGCGGTGCGACGGCAGACCCGGGTAGTTGACCCAGCTGACGTCTGGGCGTGCCTCCAGCCATTCGGCCAGCTCGAGAGCATTGTCAACGTGCCTTTGCACCCGCAGCGACAAAGTCTCGAGGCCCTGCAGGAGCAAGAACGAGTTGAAGGGACTGAGGGCCGCCCCCAGATCGCGTAAACCTTCGACCCTGGCCCTTATCGCAAAAGCGATATTGCCGAACGGACCGTCGGAGCCGAAGACGTCCCCGAAGACCAATCCGTGATAGCCCGGTGAAGGTTCCGAGAACTGGGGGAACCTGCCGTTGTTCCAATCGAAGTTTCCCGAGTCGACGATGACCCCGCCGATCGAAGTTCCATGACCCCCGATCCACTTCGTGGCGGAGGCCACCACGACGTCGGCGCCGTGCTCGATCGGCCGCACGAGGTATCCGGCACACCCGAAGGTGTTGTCGACGATGAGCGGTGTCCCATGCCGGTGCGCCACATCGGCGACGGCTTCCAGGTCCGGGACGAGGAACTCGGGGTTGGCGATCGATTCGACGAAGACGGCCTTCGTTCGCTCGGTGATCGCAGCCTCCAGGGCCTCGGGATCGGTGCTCTCTACGAACCTCACGTTGATACCAAGGCGCGGCAGGGTCACTTTGAACTGGTTGTAGGTACCTCCGTACAGGTAGCTGGAGGCCACGATTTCATCGCCTGCCTGGGCCAGGTTGGATATCGCCAGGAACTGAGCCGCCTGTCCAGACGCGGTGGCGACGGCCGCCACGCCACCCTCGAGAGCGGCAATCCGCTGCTCGAATACATCGGTGGTCGGGTTCATGATCCGCGTGTAGATGTTGCCGAACTCTTCCAACCCGAAGAGCCGGGCCGCATGATCGGTGTCATCGAACGTATAGGAGGTCGTCTGGTAGATGGGGACGGCGCGAGAGTTCGTGCCGGGGGCCGGCTCCTGGCCGGCGTGGACCTGAAGTGTCTCAAAACGGTATTCCGAGCTCATTGCTCTCCTTCGGTTGTTCGAGGGTCCCAATTGAGGAACCGCCTCGAAGTGAAGAGGCGGTCACGACGATCGTCGGCCTGTCCTCATCTTTCCCGCTGTTACGGGCAGGATTTGGCACCGTTCTCTCCGAGATGGTTGCCAAGGCTTCGCAGGGCCTGTTCCCTCCACCTTTCTGGATGATTTCCTGTGAGTTCGTCGTTCGTCTCGGTCGCTACCTCCGTTGGAGAGTGAACCAGTTGTACGGGAGGTTCCAGGCGTTGTCAAGAGGTTTCCGATTGATTCGGCGTACAGACGAGTAGCGTCACACCCATGGACCCAAACGAACCGGTCGAAGCCGGTACATTCTTCAGCCGGTTCGACGCAGATGTCGCCCGCGCTCATCTGGAGTCCGTGGGGATCAGAGCCTTCGTCCAGGCCGACGACGCCGGGGCAACCTATGTCGGGCTCGAATTGGCCAGGGCTCGACTGTTCGTCCGTTCGGCCGACCTTGCAGACGCACAAGAGGAGCTGGGGCTGGAAGACCTCGAGAGAACCTGAGCCCGCCGCCCGGTCTTCGGACGGTAACGTGTCCAGCACCGACGGAGAGGCTTCACAGTGCGACTCGACCCCACGGCTATTCGTTCCAGGTTCCCGGCCCTGGACCGGAAGCAAGGCGGCAGGCCCGTCGTCTGGGCAGACGGTCCCGGCGGGACACAGGTTCCCTCCCCCGTTATCGAAGCGATGAGCGAAGTACTCAGCCGGGGCGCCAGCAATCACGGTGGTTTCTTCTCGGCAAGCGCCGAATCAGATGAAGTCCACGAGGAGGCGCGCCGGGCAGTGGCCGACCTGTTCGGCTCCTCCCCCGGTGAGATCGTCTTCGGCCAGAACATGACGAGCCTGACGTTTGCTCTGAGCAGGGCAATCGGGCGAACCTGGTCGGAGGGCGACGAAGTGGTCCTGACCCGGCTCGACCACGATGCGAACGTAACACCCTGGATGCTGGCCGCCCGCGATGCAGGTGCGACGGTACGCTTCGCCGACATCGACACCGAGACCGCCACGCTCGACCTGGATTCCCTCGAAGCGGCGGTCGGGTCCAACACGCGCCTCGTCGCGGTGCCCGCCGCGTCGAATGCGGTAGGCAGCCTCGTAGACGTTTCGAAGGTGGTTGAGATAGCACACTCGGCCGGAGCCCTCGCCTTCGTCGATGCCGTCCACTACGCGCCGCACGGGCCGATCGACGTCCGGGCATTCGATTGCGATTTCCTCGTGGCATCCGCCTACAAGTTCTTCGGACCCCACACCGGTGCCCTGTACGGGAAACACGACCACCTCGAACGGTTCGAGGCGTATCGCCTGAGACCCGCCCCGGCGGAGGCGCCGGGCAAGTGGGAAACCGGCACCCAGAGCTTTGAATCCCTGGCGGGCGTGACCGCCGCGGTCGACTATCTGGCTTGGGTGGGTGCCTCGCTGACGCCCGGCCCGCGCTCCACGGGTTCCCGCCGGGCAGACCTGGTCGCGGCGATGGCGGCGACGAGACAGTACGAGCAGATGCTCTCCAGGCGGTTCCTCGACGGCGTTTCGCGAATCCCCTCGGTTCGCGTATACGGAATCACCGACGGCGACCCGCTTGCCCGAACGCCGACCTTCGGGATCTCCGTCGCCGGAGTTCACCCGGATCAGGTCGCAGCGGCCTTTGGAGCAGAGGGCATCTTCGTGTGGAGTGGCAACTACTACGCGGTTGAACCGATCGCCGCGCTCGGGGTCGCCGACGACGGCGGGCTCGTTCGAATCGGCTTCGTCCACTACAACCTCGCCGAGGAGGTCGACCGCGTTGTCGAAACCCTCGCACGCATCGCAAGCTGACAGAAACCTCTGTCGTTGGGCAGGGATCCGGCCGATAGCAGAGGGATGCAACGACGACTCATAGCCGGGGCCATCCTCGCCGTGGTGGCCACCACCGGCTGCGCCCGGACATTCGATCCAGACCTCATGGTGTCGCTCGAGGCCCGCTGGATGTGTGATGTTCAACGTTCGACCTACGACGAACTTTCGGACATCAACGACACGTTCGACGAGCGCCTCGCCGGAAACGGGCTGACGGCAGATACCTACCGGAACTTCAAGGACGCCCTCGCCGACGACATCGAGCTGCGCAATCGTGTGCTCGCCGAATACAGGACGTATTGCGAAGAATGAACCAAATCGAAATCCTCACCCGTGCAGATGACAGCACCGGAAAGACCCGCATTGTTCTCGTGTTGGTCCTCGCCCTGGTCGTTGTCACGGCCACTCCAGCTCTCGCGGCCGGAAAAACGACCAAGATCGAGGCCCAGACCAAGCAGACGGCGGCGGTGACCGCCGGCGACAGCACCTGGATCGCCATCGACTGGCTGGCGAAGGACGGTGATGCTGAGAACTTCGAGGTGACCGTGGAGAGGATCGACGACGGCGTGGCGTTCTCCTACCCAGACAATCCCGACTACACAGGCGACTACACCTCGCTCTGGGGCGACAGTCTCCTCAGCGAGAACGAGATCGACTTCACGGCCATCAAGGTTTCCGTCCCGTACGACGCCCGGAGCCACCTCAACATGCAAGTTGTGGCGACCTACGAGTCGAACGGATCTATCCAGAAGAAGAGAGTCGAGATTCTCATCCCGATCGTGACCCACACCGGCGAGGACCTGCACCAGGTCACCTCCGATGTGAGCGTGGAACGAGGCGGCGGCACCTGGGTTCAGCTGTATTACACGGGAGCAGCTCCGCTACTCGAAGGGTTCGACGTCACCGTCACCGATCCGGGAGACCTCACAGTGACCTACCCGGCCGATGGAACATCAACGAGCCTCAGGCACGATGACACCCTGGAGGACGGCGAGACCGACTACGTTGCTTTCAGGATCGTCACCGGTGAGCAAGACCCTGGAACGCTTACTCTGCGAGTCGAAGCAACATACATGAAGGGTGGGACGGCGTTCTCGCTACCCGGCGAAGTGGTGGTGACCGTCGGGCCCTAGTGGCTCGTGCGTGCTTGAATCGCCGCTATGGAGCGGTTGCCCATCGGAAGTCAGATCACCTTCCTGACCGTGGCCGACCTCGAGTCCAGCAGTCGGTTCTACGGCCGGCTCCTCGGCCTGGACCTGGTGCTCGACCAAGGTCCGTGTCGAATCTATCGGATGACCGGATCTTCCTTCCTGGGGATCTGCACACATCGCGAGGACGTTCAACCGGCGGGCGTGATCATCACCATCGTCACCGATCATGTGGACGACTGGTTCGCCCGGTTGTCGGCGGCAGGCGCCCGGTTCGAGACGCCTCCGGCCGTCAACGAGCGGTTCAACATCTATCACGTGTTTCTCCGCGATCCGGACGGGCACCTGGTGGAGATCCAGCAGTTCCTGGATCCGGGCTGGGCAGGCAGCCGGACTGCCGACGACCTTCTGACCGAGGCGCGCAGCACGATCCGGCGGTGGCTTCCCGCCGACGCCCATCGGGCTCAACAGCACGGTGCGCTCGTCATCGATGTGCGGGATTCCGACGACATCGAACGGGAGGGTTCCATCCCCGGCGCAGTCGCCATCCCGCTCTCCGTCCTCGAGTGGCGCGTGGACCCGATGTCGTCGTTCCGGCTGGACGAGGTGGCCGACTTCGACGGGCCGCTGATCCTGGTGTGCAACGACGGCTTCTCGTCGAGTCTGGCAGCGGCCAGGCTGCGCGAACTCGGTCGCACTGAGGTCGGAGACCTGGTCGACGGGTTCCGAGCCTGGAAGCTAGACGGACTCCCGGTCGTCTGACCGACCGTCGTTCGCGGTTTTCTCAGCAATACTGTTGCTCCCCACGCGCCTCAACATTGCTGAGAAAACCCGGGGAGGATTCTCGGCAATACTGATGCTCCCCACGCGCCCCAGCATTGCTGAGAAAGGGCCCTAAACCTCGAAGGGCTCCCCGTGGCCCGGCACGATCAGATCGGCCAGCGCTCTCAGCCTCTCACGATTCGGCCCGAGCAGTTCGGGATTCGTGGCACGCGGGTCTCCCTCGACGTCGCCGTTCCACCACAGATGGGTGCAGGCAACCACACCGGCGGGGGTCGTGATCAGCGTCGAAATGTCCTGCGGAGTGTGGCCGGGCGTCTCGACCAAACGGACGCCCGGAGAAACCTGGAACCCCTCCGCCGGTCGATCAGTCCACACGTCATCCTGATAGATGGCCCAATGGTCGTGGAACCTGGCGTTGGCGAAGAGCGCCGCGTTCAACGTGTGGTCCGGATGGTGATGCGAGAAAACCACATCGGTGACCGAATCGGGGTCGACCCCCAGCGCTCGCAGAGGATCCAGAATCACGGCGCGGTTCGGGACCATCCCGGGATCGATGACGATCCGGTGGTCGCCGTCCGCCACGAAGCTCACGCTGGAAGCCACACCGGGCGACACGTACCCTGCAAACAGCAACTCGAACCTCGCCATCTTCACCTCCTGCTTAGGATGCAAGCAGCCACCCGGGAACCTTGCACGTGGGAAGAGGAACATTCGCAATCATCATCGGCCTGATCGTCGCCGCCGTCGCCGGTTCGTTCATCGGCGGACGCCTCAGCGCGCAGGAGATTCTCGCCGTCCTCGCCCTGTTCATGCTCTGGGCATTCGGAGTGAGCCTCTTCCGGGGTTTCGTCAGACTGAGGAGACGCATGAAGCCGACCCGCCGCCGACCGGGTGAGTAGGAACGGGGAAGTAGAAACGAGGAGTTGTTCGTCGTCGTACTCCTTCTCCTCGGCGTCCTCGGCGGGTTCGGGTACGGTCTCCTCGTACAACCGTTCCAGGGAACGACGAGAAGCCTGATTCGAGATTCAGAACGCTTCCGGAATGGTGAGCCGGCCTTCCCCGGCGCCGGCGCGAGGCTCTCAGCCGACCACAACGGTTCGAGTGTGGTGTCCCGTTGCGCCGTTCGGTGCCGGAGCTGCCGGTTCTGCAGTTTGCGTTTCACCGCCGGCGTCCGTGGCCCGGACTCTGATGTCGTGGGTGCCGGAGGTGGCCTCCCAGTCGAGGGCCCACTGCCGCCACGAGTCCTGTGAGAGCTCAACCGACAGCTCGGCCTCCACCCACGGGCCGTCGTCGATCTGCACTTCAACCTTGGCGATACCACGGTTCGGCGCCCAGGCGACGCCCGCGACCGGCACCGTACCCGGATCGAGCCGTTCGCCCTGACGAGGGACGTCGATACGTGACTGCGTCTTGACCGGTGCCTCCTTCGACCAACCGCGCGGAATCCAGAAGGCATCGAAGGCATCCCACGTGGTGAGCTCGATCTCCGACAGCCATTTCGTCGCCGACACGTATCCGTAGAGACCGGCCACGACCAACCGTGCCGGGAAGCCGTGATCGAACGGAAGTGGCTCACCGTTCATGGCGATCGCGACCATGGCTTCCCGCCCGTCGAATACAGCTTCGGTCGGGAAACCAACGGTGAAGTCGTCGACGGATCGGCCGACGACCTGTGTTGCCCCCTCCTGAACTCCAACCCGATCGAGGAGGTCGCGCAGCGGTATGCCTTGCCACCTGGCATGGCCGACCAGGTCGCCGCCGACACGGTTCGACACACACGACAAGGTGACGAATCGTTCGACCATCGGCAGGTCGAGCAGATCGTCGAAGGTCAGCTCGATCGGCCGATCGACCATTCCGCTGATCTTGAGTGTCCAGGTATCGAGGTCAACCCGCGGCACAGAGATGGCGGTGTCGATCCGGTAGAAGTCCTCGTTGGGCGTGATCAGTTCGGAGATCCCGTCGACGATCAGATCATCGCCCGGGGCAGGACCGGGCTGAGAGTCGACCGCGCCCGGCAAGACGACGTCCTCACGGCCGGCCACGAAGTTGCGCACTCGACCTGCCAGGATCCGACCGGTAGTTGCCGTCAGGGCAGCGAAAGCTGCAACTCCTGCAAAGGCGACGAGGAAGCGCCGCTTGTCGACGTCCTGTTCGGCTACTTCGACGTGGCCGATCAGGAAGCGGAGCGCAACGAGACCGAGTGCCACCGCCCCCCAAACCACGACGATTCCCGATGCCCCCGGTGTGAGTGGATCTACCACGGCTGCGATAGTCCCAACTGCTCCGGCGAGCACGAACCCGAAGAATGCAACAGCGAAGCTGCGCACGGCGAGCCGCCCGAGCCAGGCTCCGATGATCAGCCCGGTGATCACGATACCGGCGATCAATACCGGCTTGTCGTAGAAGCCGAATACTCGAATGCCGAATCGAACGACCTGCTCGGGGGCCAGGTCGATTATCAGATTGCCCACGGCGACAACCACTGAGACGCCGGTCGAGAAAAGGCCGGCCAACAGTTCGGCGACCCCGAACGCGGCCGCAACTGCAATAACACCGGCTGCGGCCGGGCGGCGATTACCGGTGGGTGCTTCAGAGATCATGGCAGGCACGATAGGGCGGGGTTTCGAGCTACTACCAGTCAACCGACACATGTTTCGCCGGAGTTAACCGAAACCCCCTCCCATTCGGCCCTGGGCGTAGCTCTTGTTTCGTGCCAGTCTGGGTGGAGAAGGAGTCATCATGGATGTCGCAACCGTCGCAACGCCGAGAAACTGGTTCAAGCTACTGAACCGGTGGATGATCATTCCCATGTGGCGTCTGGGTTTGGGAGGGTTCCTCAACATCTGGCCGGCCGTCGGCGGCCGGATGCTCGTGCTCGTCCACACCGGCCGAAAGTCCGGCCGGCGTAGGCTCACACCCCTCAACTACGCCCCTTCTCCGCCTTCGAGCGTGTTCGTGCTGGCCGGGTCCGGCGCCGGAACCGATTGGTACCAGAACGCCCTTGCCAATACTGCAGTGGAAGTCTGGCTGCCGGATGGTCGCTGGCTGGCCGAGGCCGTCGATGTGTCGGACCACCCTCTTCGACCGGCCATCCTTCGAGATGTCTTGATAGGCAGCGGGTTTGCAGCCCCCCTCGCCGGGGTAGACCCCCGCCGGTTGTCGGATCACGAGTTGGAAGAGAAGACCGCCGGTTATCGACTGTTGGAACTCCAGCACCGGGCCGACGCCACCGGTACCCATGGTCCGGGAGATCTTTCATGGATCTGGGTCGCCGCCGGCGCTCTCTGGGTGATCGACCGGGCCCGGCGCAGGTAACCGGTTACGATCGGAGCATGACCGATCAAACCGCCCCGGCCGGCGAAGATGGGGTAAAGCGGTGCTGGTGGGCCGGCTCCGATCCTCTGTACCGGGCGTACCACGATAGAGAGTGGGGATTTCCGGTCACCGACGACACGCGCTTGTTCGAGAAACTCTGCTTGGAGGGCTTTCAGGCCGGCCTGGCCTGGATCACGATCCTGCGCAAGCGGGAGAACTTCCGCGCCGCATTCGCAGGATTCGAGATACCGACCGTCGCCGCATTCGGAACCGACGATGTCGATCGCTTGCTGGGCGATGCAGGCATCGTCCGGCATCGTGGAAAGATCGAGTCGACGATCAACAACGCTGCCCGAGCCCTCGATTTGATCAACGAGTTCGGATCCCTTTCCGGATACATCTGGCAGTACCGAGCACCTCTCCGCCCGGCCCCGACCCGGCCTGACGATCTACCGGCCAAGACCGAAGTGTCCGCCGCCCTCAGTAAGGATCTGAAGAGGCGGGGGTGGTCGTTCGTCGGGCCCACCACGGTCTATGCGTTCATGCAGGCAATGGGCCTGGTCAACGACCACATGGCCGGGTGCGAGATCCGGAAGGCCGTCGAAGCCGCCGGAGGTCGACCGTGACCCTACCCGGGCAGTCCCCGCCGTCATCCTTCTTCGTTGCGGAGCATCCTTGATCCGTCATGATCCGCGGCCGGAACCGGATCGTCGCAGGGCTATGCCCGCTACCCGTGCCTGATGGCCGCCTGTGCGGCGGCAAGCCGGGCGATCGGAACACGGAAAGGTGAGCAACTGACATAGTCCAGGTTGAGTCGATGGCACAGATCGATGGAACTCGGGTCACCCCCGTGCTCGCCGCAGATCCCGATCTCGAGCCCCGGGCGTGTCGCCCGCCCCTGCTCGACACCCCACTTCATCAACTTGCCGACGCCGTCTTCATCCAGAGAGGCAAATGGATTCACCGTCAGTATCCCCTGCTCCAGGTAGGAGATGAGGAAGCCCGTCTCGGCATCATCGCGGCTGATTCCGAAGGTCGTCTGAGTCAGATCATTCGTTCCGAACGAGAAGAACTCTGCATACTCGGCTATCTGGTCCGCGGTGATTGCCGCCCGGGGGACCTCGATCATCGTGCCGAACTTGTAGTCGACTTCGATTCCCTGCTCATCCATCACGGCCTTGGCTTCGGCCTCTAGAACCTCTCGCTGGCGCTGCAACTCGTTCACATGGCTGGTCAACGGGATCATGATCTCGGGATGAGTCACAATCCCCTCCCGGGCAACCCGGCATGCGGCCTCGAATATGGCCCGCACCTGCATCCTGGTGAGTTCCGGGATCATGATCCCGAGCCGCACCCCGCGGGTGCCGAGCATCGGGTTCATCTCGCGCAGCGCCTCGACCCGCTCCAGCATGTGCTCCTCTTCCTCCAGTTGGTGGAGGATCTCGTCGAGTTCGCGCAACGAGGCGGCATGGGCGAGACGGATCTTCTGATCGGTGATCGAATGCGTCAGGTCCTCGAAAGCCGGAAGAAACTCGTGCAAAGGCGGATCGATCAGCCGGATGATCACCGGCAGTCCGTCCATCGCCCGGAACAAACCGGCGAAGTCGTCGCGCTGGAACGGCAACAGAACATCCAGCGCCTCTTGCTGCCTGGTCGGCGATTCCGCAATGATCATCTCCTGGAAGAAAGGCATTCGCTCCGGCTCGAAGAACATGTGCTCCGTCCGGCACAAGCCGATGCCCTGCGCGCCGTACGACCGGGCCCGTTCGGCGTCGCGGGGGTAGTCGGCGTTCGTCCACACCTCGAGACGGCGAAACTCGTCTGCCCACGACAACAACTTGGTCAACGAGGGATCTTCGATGTCCGGGACCTTCGTCGCGAGTTGGCCGGAGAACACCTCACCTGTGGTGCCGTCGATAGAAACCCAATCGCCCTCCGCGATGTCCTTGCCACCGACATGCATCAACCGGTTGGCCATATCGATCTCGAGTGCGGCAACTCCCACGACCGCCGGCTTGCCGAACTGTCGGGCGACCAGAGCGGCGTGGCTGGTCCGTCCACCTCTACTCGTCAGGATGCCGTCGGCGGCAAGCATGCCGTGGACATCGTCCGGCTTGGTTTCCGGACGCACCATGATCACGTGTTTGCCTTCGTCCTTCGCCCACCGCTCGGCCAGATCGGCATCGAAGGCAACAATCCCGACTGCGGCGCCCGGCGAGACGTTCAAGCCCGTTGCCACCAGATCTGCGGACTCAATGGCTCTCCGCCGTGATTCAGGATCGAACTGAGGATGCAGGAAGAAATCGACCTGGTCCGGATGAACCCGCATGACGGCCTCCTCCTTGCTGATCATGCCTTCCTCGACCTGATCGACTGCGATACGGACCGCCGCCTGCGCGGTTCTCTTGCCGTCCCGCGTCTGAAGGAGCCAGAGCTTGCCGCGCTCGATAGTGAACTCCATGTCCTGCATCTCGCGGTAGTGCTGTTCGAGCTTCCGAGCAGTTGCAGAAAACTCCTCGTATAAGGTCGGCATCACCACACGCAGGTGATCTATGGGATCGGTGACCCGAATCCCGGCAACCACGTCTTCACCCTGCGCGTTGACGAGGAAATCGCCTTCCAGACGTGGCTCACCGGTAGTTGCGTTGCGGGACATGGCGACGCCCGTGGCTGAGTCTTCGCCCATGTTGCCGAAGACCATCGTCTGGATGTTGACGCCGGTCCCGAGGCTGTGATCGATGCCGGCCGCGTTGCGGTAGTCGAAGGCCCGCTTCCCGTTCCAGGAACGGAACACGGCCTCTGCGGCCAAAGCCAGTTGGCGGAGCGGATCGGTCGGGAAGTCCTGGTGGGCGAACCGGCGGACGATCGCCTTGAACTCCTCGACTATCTCCTCGAAGTCCTCGGCCGTCAGTTCGGAATCAGTTTCGACACCGCGCCTGGCCCGGTGGCCGGAAAGCACATCCTCGAACGGCTCATCATCGACGTTGAGGACGACGGATCCGAACATCTGCACGAGCCGCCGATAGGAGTCGTAGACGAACCTGGGATCGCCGGTCATCTTGACCATCTCGGCCGCGACCTCGTCGTTGAGTCCTATGTTCAAGACGGTGTCCATCATCCCCGGCATCGAGAACTTGGCACCGGATCGACACGAAACCAGGAGAGGGTTGGAGGGATCGCCGAAAGACTTCCCCGTCTCGGCTTCTATGCCCTCCAGGGCATCGACAACTTGATCCCACATCTCCGCCGGGAACTTCTCTCCGGCTGCCAGATAGGCATTGCATGCCTCGGTGGTGATCGTGAAACCCGGAGGAACCGGGACGCCTATGCGCGTCATCTCGGCAAGATTCGCGCCCTTGCCGCCGAGAAGCGCACGAACAGCCTCCCAGTCGCCGCCGGCGTGCTCTTCCGCTTGCTCGACTTCGTCGAACGCATAGACCCACTTGCTCATGGTTTCCCCTCGGGAGATTCAATCCAGAAACTACGCGATGATTCTGGTCTGCCGCGCGCCGAACCTCTAGGGTCCCGAGTCACACTATGCCCCGTCCGAAGTACGAAAGGCTTCGCCATGGCCAAGTCGACGCTGCGTACCGTTGTCGTTCCGACGGAACACGGAGGATGGGGATTCACGCTCGAGCCCGTGCTGCTGGGCATGCTCGTTGTCCCGGGAGCACCGGCACTTGGAACGGCCATCGCAACATTCGCGATCTTCCTGTCGAGGCGGCCGCTTCGAATTGTCGTGGCCGACTGGCGGCGAGATCGGCGTCTCGCCCGCACAGATGTTGCGTTGTGGTCGATCGTCGGACTCGGAGTCATCGCCCTCGCCGGTCTTGCACTTACGTTGATCACCGCGTCCGACCCGTTCTGGTGGCCGCCGGCGGTTGCCGCACCCCTGGTGGCAGTGCAACTGAGCTTCGATCTCGACAACCGCGGCCGGGAGCTCGTTCCCGAACTGCTGGGTCCTATCGCGCTCGGAGCCGCAGCACCGACGGCCCTCCTCGCCGGCGGCGTCGGATGGGAAATCGCGGTCGGGGCCTGGTTGGTGTTGATGGCGCGCATCGTCCCGTCAATCCTGTTGGTCCGGGCGCAGCTGCGCCGCGCCAAGGGACAGGACTTTACGCAGAAGTCGACCGTCGCCGCCGGCACGACGGCGCTGATGATCGTCGCCGGCGCTGCCGCGGTCGGGTGGGTTCCGTGGTTGTCGGTCGGTGCGGCGGCTCTGCTGGTCATGTGGAACTCCAGCTCGTCTCGCCTGCCGCCCCTCCCGGTGAAGACCCTCGGTTGGACCCAGATGCTGGTTGGAGCAGTTGTGGTGGCGGCCTTCGCGGCCGGACACCACTTCGGCTGGTAGGAGCGCATCCCGTCGGGTGCACCGGTCGCCTTGCGGTCCGAGTAATCCAAAGCCGACCCAGGGATCCCGGCGGTAACCTCGCGGAATGATCTCCCCGAACCTGCCACCCGGATTCACGTGGCGCCCGGCCACGCTCGAAGACGTCGGCGCCGCCGTCGATCTCTTCAACCTGGCCGACAGGGAGTTCCTGGCTCCGGGTGCTCCCGGCTGGCACCGCCAGGACGAGACGAGAAGCGAATGGACGGAACCCGGCTTCGACCCGCAGACGGACACGGTGCTTGTGTTCGACGACCAAGCTCGCCTCGTCGGCTATCAGGAGGCCTTCACTACTCCGCCCCATGTTCGGGCGATCGTCTGGGGACGAGTCCACCCGGACTACCGCGGAGCCGGGCTCGGCTCGGCCCTCGTCGAATGGGGCGAGCAACGGGCACGGGAACTGGTCGGGAGGGCGCCGGAGGGTGCAGCCGTCGATGCTCAGGCATGGGTGGACACTGCCAACGAGGGTGCAACAAAGCTTCTCGAGGGGTCCGGTTTCACCCGTACGCGCTACTTCTGGGACATGGAGATAACGATGTCGGAGCCTCCGGCCGAGCAACGGTGGCCGGACGGTCTGGAGATACGCCCCTTCGTGCGGGAAGAGCATCATCGAATCGCCCACAATGCAGTGCTCGAATCGTTCAAAGACCATTGGGGCTTTGCAGACGCAGACCCGGACGAGTCCTTCGAACGGGCGGTGCACGAGGTCGAGTCCGATTCCAACTTCGACCCGAAGTATTTCCACGTTCTCTGGGACGGTGATGAGGTTGCAGCCGTGTCGCTCTGCCACCCGAAAGCAGAGAACGACCCGCGCAAAGGCCTGGTGGGCGTTCTGGGGGTCAGGAAAGCCTGGCGACAGAGGGGGCTGGGTCTCGCCATCCTCCTGCACTCGTTTCGGGTGTTCTGGGACAACAACATGCCGGTCGTGACGCTCGGAGTCGACGCCGACAGCCTCACCGGCGCGACCAGGCTGTACGAGAAGGCCGGAATGCACGTCGAGCGCACCTTCGCCACCTATGAGAAGCGGCTTCGCGAAGGCAAGGAACTCCGCAATCGAGGGTGACCGAGTTTCTCAGCAATGCCGTCGTGCCCTGAGAGCATCAGTATTGCTGAGAAACCACTCCCCGTTTTCTCCGCAATGTTCTTGTCGCTGGAGAGCGCCAGTATTGCCGAGAAAGCAGAGGAGGAGCTGCGCGTCGCCGCCGCCGGCCAGCAAACCCGACCACTCTTCCCTGCCTGCGCACAAAACCGCAGAGCCCATAACCTATGACCTCGACGAAGACCCGGCCGCCATGCGCATTTGCACTCCGAAGGAGGATCCGATGCCAGACACACCATTCCCCAGACTGACCGATGAGCAGTGGCGGGAACGCCTGACTCCGCAGCAGTACGAAGTCACCCGCGGGGGGGCCACCGAACCACCGTTCACCGGCGAGTACTGGAACACCAAGGATCCCGGCGTGTATCGCTGCGTCGCGTGCGGAACCGAGCTGTTCCGCTCCGATACCAAGTTCGATTCCGGAAGCGGATGGCCCAGTTTCTACGCTGCCGTGGACGACGGGAAGATCATCACGAAGGAGGACCGCAGCCACGGCATGGTGCGTACCGAGATCATCTGCGCCACCTGCGATAGCCACCTCGGCCACCTGTTCGACGACGGTCCCAACCCGACCGGTCTCCGCTACTGCGTGAACTCCGCGGCGCTGGAGCTCGATCACGACTGACCAGACGAGCCGCACAGGAGGAGCGCGTTTACACTCTGAAGCACGACCCGAGGGGAGAACTGGATCATGACTTTGCTTCATCGTCGATCGGATCGGATCAAGACCCTCAAGCAGATACCGCTGTTCTCTGCTCTGAGCCAGAAGGACCTCAACGAGGTGGCGAAACGAGCGGGCGAGGTTGCGGTTTCCAAAGGGACGGTGATCGCCGAACAGGGCGAGCGCGGTAGTCAATGCTTCGTTATTGTGCGCGGCTCCGTGTCGGTCCGCAGAAACAACCGGAAGATCTCTCTCTATGGCGAGGGTGAGGTGCTCGGCGAGATGTCGTTGCTGGACGGCAAGCCCCGCTCCGCCTCACTACGCGTCGAAGAGGACGCCGTGCTGATGGTGATCAGCCGTCAGGATTTCCACTACCTGATCGACCACCTTCCCGGACTGGATCGAAAGCTCCTGGTGAGCCTGTCGGAACGTTTGAGGAGCATGGACAAGGGGCTCGACCACTAGGCGACGGCCAAACCGGCCCTCTATCCACTGGCCCCTCGGCACCCAGATCGGGCATCATGGCTCAGTCACCCATGTCCGACTCACTCCACGACCTGCGCACCCGCCTCCCGGGACTGATGCCTTCCGACCGGTACCGGCTACGCCGGCGTCTCGACGGCGCCGACCGTACCACCTCGCCGGAGCGCCGGCAGCTGGTGATCGCCGCGCTGCGAGCGGAGATCGACGCAGCCGAGAACCGGTACGAGAGACGCAAAGCGGCGGTGCCGAGAAAGCTCGCCTACCCGGCCGAACTGCCGATAGTCGGTCGGAGGGACGATCTCCTCGCCGCGATCCGCGACCACCAGGTGGTGATAGTCGCCGGCGAGACCGGGTCGGGCAAGAGCACACAGATTCCGAAAATGTGCCTCGAGCTGGGCCGCGGCGTCGATGGATACATCGGCCACACCCAGCCGCGTCGCATCGCGGCGCGGTCGATCGCCGACCGGATAGCCGAAGAGATCGGGACGGTGGTCGGCGGAACCGTCGGCTTCGCAGTTCGCTTCTCCGACAAAGTCGGCGAGGACACACTGGTGAAGGTGATGACCGACGGGTTACTCCTCGCCGAGACCCATCGAGACAGAATGCTGAGAGGCTACGACACGATCATCATCGACGAAGCCCACGAGCGCAGTCTCAACATCGACTTTCTCCTCGGCTTCCTGAAACGCCTCCTCCCCAGGCGGCCGGACCTGAAGCTGATCATCACCTCCGCAACCATCGACACCGAGCGATTCTCCCGGCACTTCGGCGACGCACCGATCGTTGAAGTCTCCGGAAGGAACCACCCGGTGGAAATCCGCTACAGGCCCCTGGACGATCCGGACCGATCGGAGGTCCGTGACCAGCCGCAGGGCATCTGCGATGCCGTCGAAGAGCTCTTCACCGAGGGCTCGGGCGACATCCTGGTGTTCTGTTCCGGAGAGCGGGAGATCCGCGACGCGGCGCGAGCCCTGAACGACATGCGCCTGCCGCACACAGAGATCCTTCCGCTCTACGCCCGCCTGTCGGCCGCCGAGCAACAGCGGGTGTTCCAACCCCATACGGGCCGGCGGGTCGTGCTCGCCACCAACGTGGCAGAGACATCACTGACGGTTCCCGGTATCCGCTACGTCGTGGACCCGGGCACGGCCCGCATCTCCCGCTACAGCCGCCGCACCAAGGTACAGCGGCTGCCTATTGAGCCCGTGTCCCGGGCCTCCGCCGATCAGAGAGCCGGCCGCTGCGGTCGACTCGGACCGGGTATCTGCATCCGGCTCTATGCGCCGGCCGACTACGACTCCCGGCCCGAGTTCACAGAACCGGAGATCCAACGAACGAACCTGGCCTCGGTGATTCTTCAGATGACGGCCCTCG
>DATIPS010000068.1 GCA_035471805.1 Acidimicrobiia bacterium
TGCTGGTCTTCAACGACCGTTCGATAGCGGGTTCGTTGCTCCAACGCCGCCTGCTCATCGGCTTGCATGGCAGCGGTGAACCCGACCATGTCACAGAACATGACCGCAGCCAACCGACGGTCCTGAGGTTCAGCCATTGCATCTGAGACTACGCAGCAGGACACGGGACAGACCGGACAGACGATTCCCCATGAAGTCCATAGCGGCTGACAAGAAGGAGTTACCGCAGATCGGTGTCCTGTCCGTCCCGCCCAGAAATCGCCAACGCCCTTCGGCCATGACAGGTCCCCCTACCTGCTGCGGGTGCCACCTATCCGACCGAGTGGTCGCTGAGCGGCGATGTCACACCCTGCCGATAGCGTCGACAGCGTGTCCTGTATCGAACCGTCCGACCCGCTCACCGAAGCTCTCCGTCTTCTAGCTGCCGGGCCGCAACCCGCCGACCTGCTCCCACCGGACGGTCTCGACAGTCATCGTGTTAGCGGATGATGTCGATTGCGTCTGAGAGGGCACGGATCAAACCGAATACGATCGCACCGGCGAGGCCGATGAACCCCAGCACCTTCGCCACCATCTCGGATCGGTTGGGTTTGATCGCCCGCCACCACCACATCAGGGTGCCGGCGGCCGCCACTATCACGAAGGTCGACGACACGATCGGTGTGTCACAGTCACATGCCTGCCGGGAAAACAGTAGGAACGGGGAGGTCAGGCCACCCAGACCGGCACCGATGACGGCAATAACGGCATAGGCCCAACGGGCCGAACCATCGTCGGGGCGTGGGAGTCGGCGATCCAGTATTCCAAACATCCAATCCAAGACCGCTCCGAAACCGACGAACAGGCCGACAATCAGCGAAACCAGCAGGACGCTGTTGCCGAGGATGGCGAAGTCGAAGTTGTCAGGATTGAGCACATCGGAGGTAGCACTCCCTATCGCAAACAGCAGCAGTCCGAACGCCACGCCTCGCCACTTCCCAGCCCATCCCAGCCAGGGGCGGAACACCAGGTACATGACGGCCCCAACCACTCCCACGAACACACCGACGAAGATCACCAATCCCATTGTGCCGTCCAACGTGATCTCCCCGACGGTGAACCCTGCTTCGGTGCTTCTTCCCTGGGCAAGGTCGGGGGCGGCGGCTCCGGCGATCCGCATGAACAGCCTTCCCCCTCCACCTCCCACCAGCAACCCGGTGATGAGACCGGCGATCCCGGCGACCGTGATGTACCGAGCCAATCCAAACAAAGTGTCAAACGGCGGGTCCACCACTTTTCGGGCAGCAGCAATCATCCGTTGCAGAGTCATGGTCCCTCCCTCGCCTGCAAGATCGCTTCAACCTATCAAAGAACTCCCGGACGTGTCTTCGGAGCCGGATGACGAACCGTCCGCACTCTCTATGTGGGACGTCCGCCTCGCTCGCTCGAACCGATCGATGCCGAGCAGATACGGTTTCGGCGCGGCGGATAGGGTGGGAGCCGGCAGGCCTTTCGGCCCTGGCGCATGTTGGCTGCTCTACCTACGGTCAATATGACGGTCTCCTGAGAAACGGTGTTGCACTTTTCCCCCTCTCGGCCCCTGTAGGGGTGACATGGAAGAAGAGTCGGTTGCTGTTTCGAATCGGAGCATCACAAGGGGGCCTTCGACGCGTTTGGCGAGGAGCCGCATGGAGGGTCAATCCACCACCATGTCGATCGGGTCCGATTTGGAGTCGGTGTATCGCCTGCATGGAGCCCGGCTGTGGCGTTCCGTCTATGCCTACGCACAGGATCGGCACCTTGCCGACGATGCGGTGGCCGAGGCTTTTGCCCAGGCCTTGCGGCGGGGGAGTGCTATCCGGTCGCCCGAGAAGTGGGTTTGGAAGGCGGCCTTTCGGATTGCGGCCGGTCGGCTCCAGGACCGTCACCGTTCGGTCCCGTTGCAGGAGGTCGCTTCGGTTCGCAATCCCGAGCCGGCTTGGGAGCTGCTGGCCGCCCTGCGGGAAGTCCCCGAACGGCCCCGGGTCTGCCTGGTCCTCCACTACTACGGCGGATACGGCACCGCCGAAATCGCTCGTCTGGTCGGCTCAACGCCGGCGGCGGTCCGAATGCAGCTGACCCGGGGAAGGCGGCGTTTGCAGGATCTGCTCGAAGGAGGTGGAGGCGATGCGTGACTTGCAGCAGCGATTCGAGGCGCTCGACCTCCTCGAGGCTCCCAACCAGTGGACTGACATCGAACGCCGGGCAAACCGCTCGGAGGTGGCACGTAACCCGTCCTGGCTACACGGTGTCCGGGTGGCGGCAGCGTCGGCTGCGGCGGTTCTGGTGTTCGTCGGCGGCGTGGTCGCGGGACGATGGCTGTTGGGAGCGGATTCGGTACTCGATGCCGCGTTTGGAGCGGGAGGTCCACTACGGCCGGCCACCCCGGCCGACGTGAGCGTTCTCGCTCTGGTGGTTGCGGGAGCCGCCGGCGGCACGGTGCTGCTAACGGCGGCCCTGACCTTGCTACGGCGATGGAGAAAGAGCAACGGGCGGTTTGTGAACATGAAGACGAGAGGGGAAGTCATGGAAACCATGGAAAAGACAATCGACAAACCCGAGCGAACAATCGAGACAGTCACCCGCAACAACCGCTGGCTGATCCTGGCAGTGGTTGTGCTGCTGGCCGCTCTGGTGGCGCTGGGTGCTTGGCTCCTGATCGACAACTTCGTTACCAGCGACGTCGAGGCGTTGGTCGAGGAGGCGACGGCGGCGTGGACGAGTTTCGATTTCGAAGCTTGGTCGGCGACGGTGACAGAAGACTTCACCGAGTTCGACGCTAATGCCAGCTTCACCTACCCGTTGTACGCGATGGAACTGAGAATGTCAGACTTCGAAAAATACGGGTTCACCCTCGAGAACCTTGGCCCGATGACCGTGAACGGCAACTGGGTTTCCGTCCCCCGACGGGTCGAGTTCGCCACAATAGGGGACACGTATGAAGGCATCTCGGTCTATGAGATCGAAGGAGACCTCATCAAGCAACATTTCGTTCTGTTCTCGAAGGTGCCATAGAGATCGGATAAGTCTGGAATCCGATGCATACAGTGACTCTGCCTTCGTCTGCTGCGTTGTCCCCACTCCACAGCAGGCGAAGGTGGTTCTGTCCCACCGTCCCGATAGCTTCCGGCTGGGTCCTGCATCGAACCATCCGACCCGCTCACCGAAACACTGCGCCCTTTCGCCGACAGACCCAGACCAGTCGACCTGCTCTCGCCGGACGGTATCGATGAGCTTCGCCGGCTTCGATGGGTGATCCGGTGATCGAGTTGACGGTATCGGCCGGTATCACGCCGGATCTACGGAGCGTGGGCTGTTGGGCTTGTCGGAGTCGGCCACCTACGAATGCGTCTTTCCTTCAGGGCCCACCCAGATGAACCCCCCCAATGACCTTGGGGGCTTCTTGTTACGTGATCGACTGCTAGGTCACTCAATCGGTTGCCTGAGCCGGCAACGCCCCAACCCAGACTTCGTCGAGACGGTGGACCGCGTCACGATCCAATCCATCAATGAGCTGGGAGTAGGCGGTCAATGGCACGGATTCGCGTGCGACGGCCACTATCCAGGAGTGGTGGGGAACCCACCGTCACAACCACTCCGCCCCTTGCGAAGGTGTCGCCCCACACGGGCCTTTCTCCCATTCAGAAGGGCTGCTCCATGGCGGTTTCCTCCGCGGCCCGATCCCTATACTCCCGCCGATGCGACGACGCCTGGGCAATATGGAGGCAGCTCTCGACATAACGCGCCGTTTTGCCCCGATGAGCGTGGCCGGGGTCGTGAGGCTGCAAGGCGCTCCGGACGTTGACAGCCTCCGTCGCGCGTTG
Source organism: Acidimicrobiia bacterium (assembly GCA_035471805.1). Taxonomy (NCBI): domain Bacteria; kingdom Bacillati; phylum Actinomycetota; class Acidimicrobiia; species Acidimicrobiia bacterium. Next base: position 3,843 of record DATIPS010000068.1, read on the forward strand.
GATATCGTGCAAGAACGACACCCTCTACTTCGCTCCCGGATCACCACCCGGAGGCAGCGGCCGACATTCGAAGAATCAAAGAGTGTGCCGCCTATCCCCCTCGAAGTTCATGCCAGGCGAGACGAAGCTCACTGGCGGGACATTGCCGAACGGGTACTCAACACCAACGTCGACATCGAGAACGGACCACTACTCGCCTGCACCTACCTGCAGAATCAGGGCGACACCCAGGCCGATCTCGTGTTTGCCTTCGACCACACTGTTATGGACGCGGTTTCGGCGGGGCGCATCATTGACCAGCTCTTGGGTCTTTGCAGCGGCACGACCGATCGCGTCAAACCTGCGATTGCGCAGCTACCGCCTCCGATCGACCACATGCTCCCCGATCATCTGACGGGGCGCGCCCGTCTTGCTCCGCTGGGGCAGTACATGCGCCGTCAGGCCGCCGAAGAAATAGCCTACAGAAGGGGAATCCACGGGCGGCAGGCTCCGATCCATTCAACAGCCAGTTGTTACATATTGACTCGCAGCCTTGAACGAGACGCTACCGCTGACCTCGTCGATCAGTCCAGAAGCCGTCGACTGACCATGAACAGTGTGATCGCGGCAGCACTGATTAGCGCCACCCATCAGCATCTATACACCGGAGAGGCTCTGCCGATGCGAGCAATCATGTTCGCCGACCTCCGCCCGAAGCTGCTGCCTCCTCCACCCGCCGAGGTCATGGCCTGCTACCTCTCGATGCTGCGCTATACGCTGCAAGTTCAGCCAGACAACGATCTATGGAACATTGCGCGTGCGTTCCAGGCGCAGGTACAACGCTCGATGACTCGACATGAGCACCTCCTCGCCGCCGGTCTGGCCAGGCAGCTAATGAGGATGATCATCGGAACCAAGAACACACGGATGGCTACGACGGCGGTTAGCTATGCCGGTCCGCTCACGCTGGGCGAACGCTACGGTGATATCGAGGTGACCGACGTCCACGGCTTCATCTCCAATAACCGGTTGGGCCCGGTCGCCACAGCGTTTGTCACGATCTTCCGTGAACGGCTGACCTGGAACTTTGTCTTTCTCGATACCGACATGGACAGCATGATCGCGGCGCGCATCGCCGACACCACATGCGACAAGTTGTTAGAAGCGGGAAGCCGATGATCAACGAGAACGGCAACAGCGCCGTGCGCGACGCCGTAATTCTCGTCCTCGAACTCCATCTCGGGGTCGACAAGGTTGAGACCGGCCAGCGCCTGAGTGAGGATCTGGAAGTCGATTCCTTCGACCTGATGAACATCGTCGTCATTCTCGAGCAGGACTTCGATATCAGAATATCCGAGACCGCGGCCGCCTCCGTGCGAACGGTCGGCGAGCTCGTGTCGCTTGTCGAGTCGCTCACGCAGCCGTGACTCCAAACGCGAGCCCGGCAACGCTGGTCCAGCTCCTGGCCTGGCGGGCAATGGTCAGCGGCGACCGCACTGCCTACAGCTACTGCGATGACCCCCGCACCTTCGGCGAGCTTTGGTCAGACGTCGAGGGATTCGCCTCTGCGCTCGTCGAACAGGGCCTTCGTCCAGGCGGACGCGTCGTGCTCGCACTGCCCAACGGTCACGACTTCTTCACTGCCTTTTACGGCGCCCAGCGCGCGGGCGGCGTCGCCGTACCGATCTTCCCCGGAGTCCCTCCAGGGCGGGTCTTGGAGGTGGCGAGACTGTGCGGCGCCGTTCACGTTGTTGTTCCCTCAGATACACAAGCGGAGACCTTGACGCGCTGGCGAAGGGACGCCGGATCGTTGCACATCTCGACGGCACTCGACCGACCCGGTTCTGCGGTCTCTCTCCCCGAAGTGCAAGCGGAAGACGTCGCCTTCATCCAGTACACCTCGGGCAGCACCGGAGATCCCAAAGGCGTTCAGCTGTCGCATGCCAACCTGATGACCAACGTCCGTCAGATGATCGCTGGGATGAAAATCACGGCAGAGGACCGTTTTGTGAGCTGGCTGCCCGCCTATCACGACATGGGTCTGATTCTGATGACCATCGTGCCCTTCTTCCTGGCCGCGCCCTTGTTCCTGCTTCCAACCAGCCTGAGCGACACACGACCCTGGCTGGACGCGATCACCCGCCATCGCGGGACCTTCACCGCCTCGCCCGATTTCGGCTACCGGCTGTGCCTTCGCCAGGTAGCCGGCTCCAATCGAGCCGCCAATGGTCACGATCTGTCCTCATTGCGGGTGGCGCTCAACGCTGCAGAGCCCGTTCGCCTGTCAACCATCGATTCTTTTCATGAGACATTCGGATTGGATCGGGTGATGGTCGCCGGCTACGGCCTGGCGGAGGCGACTGTCGGCGTAAGCATGGGGGAACCCTCGACGGAGAATCGGATCGGCAAAAGGGGTGCGGTTTCGGTCGGTCGACCATTTCCGGATATCACCGTGCAGATCCTCGACGACACCGACCGGGTGCTGCCCCCGGATGTCATAGGCCACATCGTGGTCAAGAGCCCCGCCAACACCCGCGGCTACTTCCAGAACTCCGGTGCCACCGACACCCTGCTGGCGAGTCCGGGAGCCGTTCGAACCGGGGACATTGGCTACCTGGACGGAGAGGGCCACCTCTATATTCTGAGCCGGGCGAAAGACGTGATGATTCACGCCGGTCGCACCGTCTATCCCGAGGAGGTGGAGGAGATTGTGAACGGAATCAGCGGAGTCCGCTACTCCGCGGCAATCGGGATCGACGATGGTCGCCTCGAAGGGGAGCAGATCAGGGTGCTGGTTGAAATCCGCCCCGACGCCATGCCCGACGAAAAAGCGAGAAAATCCTGCGTGGTCGCCATCGCAAGGGCTGTGCACGATCGTTTCGGCTTCCGTCCGGCACGAGTTCACCTCGTTGCGCCGAAAACGATCCCATTGACCCACAACGGGAAGCTGCGGCGTGGCGAACTTAGGCAGCAATACCTGGAAGGGAGGCTCGACGGGGCCATCCTCTACCCCTTGCGGGCTGAGCGGTCGGCAGTCCCCCGATGACAAACCTCCCGCTGGTAGACCTGCGCGATTTGGTCAAGGCCTACCAGACCCCTGCCGGACCGTTCCTGGCCCTGCGGAGCGTCGACCTTCAAGTCGACGCTGGAGAGTTTGTCGCCGTGATAGGGAAGTCGGGCAGTGGTAAGTCGACACTGATCAATGCGATCGCGGGTATCGACCACGTAACCAGTGGAGAGGTGCACGTCGCTGGGACGGCGGTGCACACTCTCGACGAGAACGCAATGGCACTTTGGAGAGGGACCAACCTAGGCGTCATCTTTCAGTCTTTTCAGCTGCTGCCCACCCTGACCCTGCTGGAGAATGTCGTGCTGCCCATGGAGTTCGCCCGCCGTGGATCCACCCGGGTGCGCCGCGATCGTGCACTCGCGCTGCTCGAGCGAGTGGGGATGGATCAGCACGCTAACAAACTGCCTTCCGCTGTCTCTGGTGGCCAGCAGCAGCGAGTGGCAATCGCTCGGGCATTGGCCAACAATCCCGCACTGATTGTTGCCGACGAGCCGACCGGTAGCCTCGACTCGCGTACTGCCGAGACCATTTTCCAACTGTTTGAGGAGCTCGTTGACCAAGGCAAGACGATTCTCATGGTCACACACGACACCGATCTCGCCAGTCGGGCGTCTCGGGTGGTCATGATTCTCGACGGAGAGGTCGTCGAGTCGTACGTTCGTTCGGCGCTGACGGGAATCTCCGAGCGCGACCTTGCCGAGGTAACCGCCAGACTGGAGCCCCAGGTCCTGAGGGCTGGCGCTACCGTTTTCGCTCAGGGGGAAGCGGCCGACCGGTTCTACATCGTCGTGCGCGGCTCGGTGGAAGTCCTCCGGAGCAAAGGCGGCGGCCCTGAAGAACTCTTGGCCGTCCTCGAACCGGGCCAGTTCTTCGGCGAGATGGGTCTGCTGGAGGAGAAGGAGAGGAACTCGACGGTTCGCGTGACTGCCGACGGTGACGCCTCATTCGTGTCCCTCGATGCCGATATCTTCCGCCGCCTGGTCGCCGATAACGCATTGGCGCACGACGCTATCGCTCGGGTCATGCGCCAACGAATAACTGCCGAAACAGTGCGCCGTGTCGTGCCGGTCGTGACCGAGGCTCACTTCGCCGATTTCGCGGATCGGATGGAACGGATGACTTTCGAACCGGGCCAGACGATCCTGCAGCAAGGCGACCAAGCGAACCGCTTCTGCGTCATCTTGCAAGGAGCGGTCGAAGTGATGGCCGGCGAGGGAGAGGAGATTGCCTACCGATATGGGAAAGGGCGACACTTCGGTTCGGCAGGTCTGAGCCTCAATGGCCGGAGCGTGGCCACCCTCCGTGCCGCCCATGATGAACCGGCCGGCACCACGATCGTGACAATACCCATCGCAGTCCATCGCGATATCGCCAAGAGTGCTCGCCTGGCCGACGATCACATAGCACTTCTGCTCGCCGAGGCCGGCGGGGGATGAGCGTCCGGTTCCGCAAGGTAGCGCGCGATCTGCTGGGCAACCCGGCCCGGACGATCCTGGTGATAGCGGCGATCGCCGTAGGCCTCATCGGCCTGAGTACAACATTGCGAGCCCGGGCTATCTTCACAGCGAACCTGGAGGAGGAGCTGGCCGCAAGCAACCCATCCAGTGCCACGATTCTCACAGAAGGAGCGACCGATGCTGCGGTAATAGCCGTTGCCGCGCGAGCAGATGTCGACGACGCACAGGGCGCACTGGTCGCTTTCGGTCGCATCAGAGTCGGTGATGATCTGCGCCCGCTGCGGCTGGTTGTGGTCAACGACCTTGCGGACCGCACCGTCGACCGACTCCGTCCCGATTTCGGCAGCTGGCCGCCGCCGCTGGGCAGCATCGCTCTCGAGCGTTCAAGTATCGATGCTGCCGGGCTCGAAATCGGCGATACGGCCTCCATCGTCGACCCCGGAGGCTCGACCCATGAGATCGGCGTATCCACAACGGTCTACGACCTGACCATCGTCTCCGGCAGGCTCGTCGATCAGGTCATCTTCGCCTATGCGAGCACAGCTACGTGGCAACAGCTCGGGCTCCCGGGAGGTTTCAACGAGATTTCGTTCACGGTGAAGGGCGATAGGGCGGATCTGAACCACGTCGGCGAGGTGGCGGAACTGGCAGCGGAGACACTGACTAATAACGGGTTCGAGAGGCTCGGCACGAGAATCCCGACACCGAGTAAGCACGTGCTCGACAACGTCATCTCCTCGCTGCTGCTGATCCTCGGCACGCTGGGTGTTTTGTCGCTCGTGCTCTCGGGTTTTCTGGTGTTCAACACGGTCTCCGCAATGTTGGCGCGCCAGGAGCCGCAGATTGGCGTCATGAAGGCCGTTGGAGCGACCAGGCGCGCCGTACTGACCATCTACTTGACCACGGTTGTGGCCTTCAGCCTCATCGCGTTGATCGTCGCGGTGCCCGTCGGTGCGCTGGCGGCACGGCTCCTTGTCGGTCAGCTGGCGACGTTGCTCAACATCGACATCCACAGTTTCGGCGCGCCTCCTTGGGTATGGCTGACTGAGTTATCGATCGGGCTGGGAGTTCCCACAGCAGCGGCACTCGCTCCGATCCTTTCCGGCACCCGAGCGACTGTGGCGGAGGCGATCCGCGGGAAGGACCCGTCCGGCGGATTCGGTCCCGGGCGAATAGACCGCGGTCTGGCCCGCCTGCAGTGGCTCTCCGGATCTCTGCGCTACGCCGCACGCAACACTTTCCGGCGCAAACTGCGGCTCACTCTCACCGTCATAACATTGTCGCTCGGTGGCGCGATTCTCGTCACGGTTCTGACCCTTCGCAGCTCACTGCTGGCATCAGTGGAGTCCATCGCTGCGTATTGGCAGCAGGACGTAACGATCGACCTTCAGCAGATGGAACCGTTCGGGGACCTGGAGGAGATCGTTGGAGCAACCGACGGTGTCAAGGAAGTTGAAGGTTGGCTGGTCGCCCCTTCATCGGTGGTACGGGCCAATGGGCAGGCGGCAGGTGAGGAGACGACGGTGTTCGGTATTCCTCCAGACAGCCTCTTCATCGATCCGACCCTCCGGGAGGGCCGCTGGTTGAGACCAGACGATGACAGGAAGGTGGTGATCAACGTCGACGTCGCCGCCAATGAACCGGAGATCTCAGTCGGGGATCAGGTCGTCTTGCGCGTCCTGGGGGTCGACGCGGCCTGGCAGGTCGTCGGAATCAGTACAACCCAGCTGGTGGCGCCGGGCGAGCCACGCCCGTCTGCACCGATCGCCTACGTTCCGTACCGGGCTATAGCTGCTGCAGTCGGTCCCACGCAGCCGGTGAACCGGCTGGTTGTTTCTGGCACGCCAGACGATGCAGAGGCACAGACTGATCTCGCCGAGGCGTTGGACGCCGAACTCGGGTCTGCAGGCGTGGGGGTGCGAGCTGTCGAGATTCAATCGCGGATGCGAGAGCAGGTGGAGCGCCTGACCACCCCGATCCTCATTCTCCTGGCTGCGATGGCAGGGCTGTTCGGCCTGGTCGGCGGCCTTGGCCTACTGGGAACCATGAGTCTGAACGTGCTCGAACGAACCACCGAGTTCGGAGTGCTTCGCGCGGTGGGCGCTACCGGACGTAGCGTGCTGTCCATCGTGCTAGTCGAGGGCCTGACGGTGGCTGCGCTCAGCTGGCTGCTTGGTTCGGTTGTGGCCGTTCCTCTCAGCTGGGTGATGGGGCGGGCCGTCGGTGTGAGCTTCATCAAGGTTCCTCTCGACTTCCACTTCGCCCCGTTCGGCGTGGTGTTATGGTTCGGCATGGCCTTCCTTCTGGCAATCGTATCCAGCTGGATGCCGGCGCGTAATGCCTCGCGATTGAGCGTCAGAGACGCGATCGCCTATGAGTAGGCTGCAGAATGTGACGCCATCGATAAGGAGTCAGACCAATGGCTATCGAACCAACCACCGGTGGTGAAGCGGCCGTCGCAAATGCGAACCCCGCAGACGAACCCGAGGTCATCACCCCCGTTTTGGTCGATATGGGTAAGGTTCGACGCAAGCACGTCAAACGGCTCAAACGAGGCGAGGGCCCGTTGGCCGACGAGGTGCTCGACGTCCTGGACGAGGTTGTCGAGGAACTCGGGGACGAGCTCGACGCGGCCGCCCTCGTCCCTGTGATAGTCATCTACGAGCGCAAACGGAAGAAACCGCGCCGCCGCACTATCGAGATGCCATTCTGATGGTCGCTCCAACCAGATCCGACGTTGCCCCAACCCGGGTGCTGGCCGAACCGATCGTGTTCGAACGCTCCAAGAAACCTGGCAGCAAGAACAATCGCAAACCGCGCATGAAAGACGCCGACAGGACCCAACGATATCTATACAAAGTAGCCCGGCGAACCGTCGGTGCGGCCGATAGAGGGCTTAGTCACTATGACAAGGCCCGCCGATCGTCCGCCCGCCGCAGACGTGACGGTGCCATCATCGAAATTGTGCCCAACATCGCGCAAGGGATGGCGGCAGGGTCGAAGCGCCTTGCTCCTCTGCCATTGGACCTCGCACGAGCGGGCTCGGCGCGACAGATTACCCGTCGTTCCGTGAGAGCTGCGACGAGGATGCTCAACGAGTTTTGAACCGGCAGCAAGACGTCAAAGTAGCGGTCCGCAATGGTGTGAACCGGTGGCGCAAGCGCACCGCGCCGAAGGCGGAGGACCGCAAGCGGCCCGCTCCGTTCTACGAGCCTGCCGACGTCGACCCCGACCTGCTGGCAGCGGAGGATGTGCTCTTTGCTCTTCCGCGACGGGCGCCGTTCACGGCAACTACCGCCTCGCAGATCGCCCCTCGCCGGCTGCGTCTGACAGCTCCGTTCCGTCCGGGAGTGCTTCTGACACTTGGACGGATCCTGGTTTGGCTTCGGGGACTTTCCCTTCTCCTCGGCGGAATCCTGCTGGATCGACTGCGAGGCAACCACTCACCGAGAAGCCGGGCGATTCGCCTTCGCGAGACCATTGCCCGGATTGGCGGTTCCTTCATCAAGCTCGGCCAGCAGGCCTCGGTTCGAGCCGACCTGCTACCTCAGGAATACTGCGAGGAGCTGACATCTCTGTTGGATCAGGTCGATCCGTTCCCCGTACGACAGGCAATCGAGTCAATCGAAAAGAGCACCGGGAAGTCATTGAGCGAGACCTTCGCAGCGTTCGACCCCAATCCGATCGGATCAGCGTCCATAGCGTGTGTGTACCAGGCTGTTTTGCACACGGGGGAACGGGTGGCGGTCAAGGTCCAGCGTCCCGACGTCGGTCGTCAGATCGCCGCCGACCTGCGTGTGCTGAGCTGGTTGGCTTCCGCCGCGGAGAGGCTGACCCTGGTGCGGCCCGGCTTTACAGAGAACGTCCTGACGGAGATTCGTACCGCGCTAATGGAAGAGTTGGACTTCTACCGGGAGGCGAAGTTCCAGGAGATCTTCCGCCGACGGGCCAGGAAGGCCCGGCGGCCCTACTTCACAGCTCCGAAGATCTACGCGGATCTCTCCGGGGAGAACGTCATCGTGGAAGAGTTCGTCTCGGGAATCTGGTTGTTCGAGTTGCTCGCTGCCGTCGAGACCAACGACACCGAAGCCCTCGCCCATATGGCAGAGTTGAACATCAACCCGGCGGAGGTTGCCAGGCGGATGATCTGGGTCAGTCATTGGGGTCTTTGGGATAGCGTGTTCTTCCACGGCGACCCGCATCCGGCCAATATCATCATCCAGCGAGACAACCGGTTGGTCTTCGTCGACTTCGGGGCAATGGGTTCGATGCCGGCATCTCGTCGATCCGCCATGCGCGAGATCTACAACCTGATGGAGCACGAGGACCTCGAGGGGATGGCCCGGTTGTCCCTGACCCTGCTCGAACCACTGCCGCCGATCGACACCGACCGGGTCATCAAAGCAGTAGAGCAGGTCTTCTGGGATGCGCTGCTTGCCAACCGGAGCAAGAACTCGGAATGGTACGAGCGGACGACTGCCCAGCTGTGGCTCGGATTCTTCCGCGTGACGAGCCGCTTCAAGATACCGATGAGTTTCGACACGGTGCGACTGATCCGGGCGACTCTGCTCTACGACACCCTGGCGGCGCGCCTCGACCACGACATCGATCTGACCAAGGAGTACCGTCGCTACCGGCGCGACGCAGGAAAGAACGCACGCAAGCGCGTCGTAGCAGCGACAGAGCGCCGCATCACCAACGGGCTGGACAACGAGGACTATCTCAGGCTTGAACAGCTAACTGCACTGGGGCGCAGCGCCATCGTGCAAGCCGAGCGTTTGACGACGCTGCGGTCGTTCAACTTCGGCGCGTATGTCGGAAAGCTGGTGGCAACGGTCGTCTTGACGATCTCGCTCGCGACCCAGCTGGCCGCGATCACAGCAGCTGCCGTCGTAGCCGTGATGATATTCGGGTCACCCGAAGCAGAGGGATTTGGAGGAGCGCTGGAAACGGTCCTGCACTGGTTGCCGTACCAGCTGTTCATGGCCCTTCTGGGTCTCCTCAGTATCCGCAGGATTCTGTTTCGCCTGAACGATCGCGAGTTGTAGACCTTTTAGAGGCCGGTCGATCCCTGACGCGGAAGAGGTCGAAGGTTCGAATCCTTCAGGGCCCACCCAGAGAACCCCTGCTGGTCGGGGGTTCTCTGCTACCTGGGCGGCAGGTTCACGACGTTGGAATCTTCAGAACCGACCAACAACTGAACGCGACCGGCCCAAGGCGTCCAGACCGTCCGCATCGCAGCTGTGAACGCAGTGTCGATCTTGTCGGCAGACAGGAAAACTTGCGAAGCATCGTTAGTGCCCGAGTGAAGGGTGATCCGGCTCCTCGGGTCGCAGCGCTTCACCCGCCTGATCCGTCCGCGCCGACGCCATCGACCGGACGGCCAGGAGGATGATCCACATGGCGGTCAGACCGACGAGGACGCGCTGGGCAACCCCCTGTACGTCGGGCGAGATGAACATGAAAGCGATGCCCGCGACGGTCATGGCCGCTCCAAGGATGATCGTCGCCGACCGGGATGCACGCAGTGCTTGATCTTGCCGAGTGAGAGCCACCATGCACAGCATCGCAATGACCAGAGCACTAAAGGCCAATCCGGCCAGTACGTCGTGGGCGGCGCCCTCAACAGTGAAGAATCCACCGGGGCGAATATCGTCGTGAAAGCCGGTTACTCCGATCATCAGTACCGCATGGACGGCGATGGCCGTCCACAGGATCCGTCCGGTCCTGCTCGAGCTATAGTGCCGGCGCAGTCCTGCAGAGAAGAATCCCATCAGGACGGCGTAGCCGACTACTCCCATCGTGAACGGCCACTGATCGACGACACCCTGGGCGTTGAGCTTGCTCATGGTGTCGGACACGTGGTCGTAGCCCTCGACACGTGAGGCGGCCACTACGAACATGGTGAGGGCGAAGACGGGCGCCAGGGCACCGCAGGCAATGAGGCGACGGAGCTTCGTCTCAGGTTCCCGTCTCGATGTCGACGGGCGAGTCGTCGGGTGGGCCTTCATAGCGCTCTCCTCTGACGAAGGCCGCCACCCCGTTGAAGAACATGGGCAGCACCTTGCCGAAGAACTTCTCGTATTCGAGTATCAGCAGAACGGCCAGGGTTCCGAATGGGATCGCCAGGCTCGTGTCTGGTGAGGTGAATATCAGCCACAGCGCCGCGCCGTAGGCGATTCCCTGCAGAACCTGAGATACCGCCGGGTTCCTGGTCCGAAGATAGATCGCTCCGAGCACCACGATACCGAGCGTTGCCAGCCAGAGGGGGGCTCGGCCGCTGAGTCCCAGTCCGGCCAATACGCAGGCCCCCACCCACGTGTCCGCCACCATGTCGAAGTCCTTCAACCGAGTAGGCCGGTCGGCGCTCCGGGCGATCCGTCCGTCGAAGGCGTCGGTGACCCAGGCGCCGGCCAGGACGATCGAGAAGAGGAGGAGACGATCGGCTATCAGAGCATCTGCCGCCATTACCCCCAGGATGAGTCGGCTCCCGGTGAGGAGATCGGCGAGTGGCGCTCGAATCATGGCCCAAGCATGACACACAAGTCGGAACTCGGCACTTCGTTTCGAACCCCTCCCCTCGGACCCGGCGGTCGAGCCGGTCGTCCGCCCCGACTCCCACAGATCCCTCAAGAAATCCGACGCCGGGACCGATTACTGAGCGATGTACGACGGGGACTCGACTTTTCCT
>DATIPS010000069.1 GCA_035471805.1 Acidimicrobiia bacterium
GACCGAGGGCGATCTTCGTTCCCTCTTCGCCGAATACGGCACCGTCGACTCCGCTTCGGTGATCACCGATCGCGACACCGGCCGGTCGCGAGGCTTCGGATTCGTCGAACTCGCCGACTCGAACGCCGGCGCCAAAGCCATTGAGGAACTCGATGGCAACGAATGGAACGGTCGGCGGCTCTCGGTCAACGAGGCGCGCCCCCGGCCGCCACGTCGATAGGGGGTCCTTTGATGCAGCGACCTCGGGTTCACACGGGCACAGCCCTCGACTGCTTCGCGCAGGTCTTCTGATGGCGCGCGGAAGAGAGGGCATGGCCAAGCGCGCCCGTGAACAGCGCCGCCAGCAACGCCAGGAAGCCAAACAGGTCAGACGTGAGACGATCGCCGCGGAGCCGAGCGGCCCCGATCCCCATGACGAAGCTCGCCTCATGGAGGAGTTCCGGCTCTTGAGCGAGAGGCACGCGGCAGGGTTCTTGAGCGATGCCGCCTTCGCGACGGAACGCCAGCGCATCTTCACCCAGCTGGGCATCGAGACCGACGGAGACTGATCGACGAGGAGCAGCGGCCATGCCCGGAAGACGCCCCGGACGAAGCGACGGTTCCAGGCGACGGTGCCTTACCTGCGGTCACCCGGAGGTGGAGCATCGCCAACCGGAAGGATGCTGGGTGCCTTCCTGCCTCTGCGACACCTACACGGCGCCGCTGGAGGAACACAAAGGCGACTGACCCGACCATCGGGATGGCGGTCGTGCCAGTCGGCCTCGGGACCTCCCGGTCTCTGGCGCCGCAGATCCCGGTCGTCTCCGACCCAGGAGGTGTGGCCAGGGTCTACGCTGTCGATGTCGTCCGGTGGGAGGCGAGGTGGCGACCGATCAGACCCTGGTTCAGCGAGGTTTCACCGAGATTCTCGAGCACTTCGTTTCTTTCGGGAGGGCTCCGCATTTCAGCGAACTGGCCGACGCACTGGCGATCGGTGTGGAGGAGGCACGTGTCCTGCAAAGGGCCGCCGCAGAAGCTGCGCCGATAGCCGGGTACTGGCTCGCGACCGATACCGACTTCATCGAGTCCTGGGCTCCTTTCAGCAACGTCCCAACCCATCACCTGATCAGCGTGGACGGTGTTTCGCGGTGGTACGGACAGTGAGGAATGGAGTCGCTGGCCGTGCGCTGGCTGTTTCCAGGTCAAGAGGTCGTCGTGGAGTCCCGGTGTCTGGATTGTGGCGACCGGATCCGGGTTCGAATGCGAGACGACGAACTGCTGGAGATCAGTCCCGAAGCGGCGGTCGGATACATGCCTTCCCCGTTTTCCCGATCGAGAGCGGGTTCAGGGGCCTTCAACTGAAGCCGCATGAATCTCTTCCGGTCGGAAGAGCACGTCAAACGCTGGCCACTTCACTTCCAGGCGGTGGACGACTATGTGATGCCGGTGGCGGACTGGGCTGAAGTCTTCAGCGTCTCGATGTTCCGCAATCGCCTCGACGCCGACTACCTCGCCAACTCCCAGCGATATCTGGAGGACTATCGGCTGGCCCTCCTTTCCAAGGGCAAGGCGATGCCGTCCCCCGACCGGATTCTGTCGACCGTGATGTTCACCGACATCGTGGCCTCGACCCAGCAGGCTGCCCTCCTCGGCGATGACATGTGGAGATCGGTCCTCGAACGCCACAACCGGATCGCCAGAACTCAGATCGCCCACTTCGGCGGGAGAGAGGTCAAGCACACCGGGGATGGGTTCTTGTCGAGCTTCGACAGCCCCACGAGAGCCATACGGTGCGCGACGGCGATCCGGAACGAAACAGCAGATATCGGACTGCACGTGCGGATCGGCATCCACTCGGGAGAATGCGAAGTCCTCGGCAACGATCTCGGTGGTATCGCCGTGCACATCGGGGCCCGGGTCGCCGCGGCCGCAGGTCCCGACGAGATCCTCGTCACCCGGACCGTGATGGAGTCCGTGACCGGGTCGGGC
>DATIPS010000070.1 GCA_035471805.1 Acidimicrobiia bacterium
CCGAATGTCGCGCGAGAAGGAGGGATTGATTTCCGGGCTACTCGTAGGCAATCGCTTCGAGGATCCGCATACGGCTGGCTTTGCGGGCCGGGCCGATGGCGGCGACTACACCGGCTGCGACGGCCAGCAGCAGCCAGACGACCAGCTGACTTCCCGGAAGTGCGAAGGTTCCGAGGCCTTCCTCGGCCAGCGAGGCAACCGTCGCCCATCCCAGGACCACACCGACTCCGATGCCGAGCAGGGCACCGAACAGGGCCGTGATGATCGACTCCCACCGGACCATGCGCCGCACCTGACGACGGCCCATGCCGACCGCCCGCAGGAGACCGATCTCCCGGGTTCGTTCGACGACCGAGAGGGCCAGAGTGTTGGCAATGCCGATCACTGCGATGATCACTGCCAGCCCCAGCAGCGCCGAGAAGAGAGCGAGCATCTGGTCGATCTGAGCCTCGGACTCTGCGATCTGGTCGGACTGGGTGTTGACGCCGATCGAAGGGAATGCCTCCAACGCATCCATGGCTGCGGCCTTCCCTGCCGCGGCATCGAACCCTTCCGACAGGGTTGCGAACACCATTGCGGCCGACTCTCCGGGGAAGTGCTCGAAATAGGTGGAGGTGGTGATCATGTACTCGGCGAAGGTCCGGTCCTCGAAGGTTCCGACGATCTCGGTCGCGATCGTCTGCATGGACGGAAACTCGATCGCCAGATGCTGCCCGACTGACCATCCTCCGGCCTCCAGCTTGTCCGAACGGACCAGGATGCCTTCGCCCACCTCGTCGATCGGAATCGAGGCCTCCGGCCGGTAGACGGCATCGACCGTTGCCGGATCGACCGCGACGACCATCGCTCCGTTTCCTTCGACGGCGGCCTCACCAAAGAAGACCCCGGACACGGTGTCGAGTTCATCGACGTCGAGCAACAAATCCACGGCGGCGGGACTGACCCCGGCATAGAAGTTGCTCGAACGAATGGAGAGGTCCGCCGGGAATGCACCGTCGAGGGCTTCACCGACAGATGCCTTGATCGATGCGCCGAAGATCGACACGAAGGCGACGAGCGCGATGCCGATCATCAGTGCCGAGGCAGTGGCGGCGGTGCGGCGAGGCTGACGGGCAGTGTTGCCACGGGCCAGGCGGCCCGAGATGCCGGGGAGCGGCTTGCCGAGCAGGTTGGCGATGGGGCGGGCAAACAAGGGCGCCAGCACCGAGATCCCGATGAAGCCGGCCAGTGAGCCAAAGGCGACGAGCATCAACGCATTGCCGTTGTCTGTGGCGAGCCCGAGCAGGAGGGCAGCTGCCGCGGCGAGCACGATGCCCGTCCCGGTCAGGGCCCTGGTCTTCAGCGACCGGCGGGCGGCCGGCATGTCGCGTATTGCGGCCACCGGCGCGATCCGCGCAGCCTTCCGTGCCGGAAGGAGAGAAGAGAACACGGTGACCGTCATCCCGACGGTCATGCCGACGACGATCGTCCGCATCTCAACCGTGAGCGGTCCGTCCGGCATGCCGAATCCCATTGCGTCCATACCGACCTTGAGGAGCTTGGCGAAGCCGATGCCGACCAGCACACCTACGACGGAGGCGAACATTCCGACCGCCAACGCCTCGGTCAACACCATGGCCATCACCTGCCGGCGGGAGGCACCCACTGCTCTGAGCAGGGCGAGTTCCTTGATGCGCTGTGCTACCACGATGCGGAACGTGTTCTGGATGATGAACGCACCAACGAAGACGGCCACCGCGGCAAATGCCAGCAGTGCGGTGTTGAGGAACCCGAGACCTTCGGTGAACTGGTCGAACTGCTCCTGGGTCTGCTGACTGCCGGTGACAGCCTCCACTCCGCTGGGGAGCACCTGCTGCAGACGGGCCGTCAGGGTCTCCGGATCGACACCGTCCACCGCCAGAACGTCGATCTGGCTGTAGCGGCCTTCCAGTCCGAAGAGGCGCTGGGCTTCGCTCAACTCAAACACCGAGATCGTCGCGCCGGCGAGGTTGTCTTCGGAACCGAAGCTGACGAGACCGACTATTTCGAAGGTCTCGGCACCGGCGGCGGTTTCAATCTGAATCTCGCTGCCGATTCGCAGGTCGCCGGCAATCGATGTGGCCACGTCTATGGCGACTTCACCGGCAGCAACCGGGGCACGCCCGTTGCCTTCGTCGACTCGGAAAGCGGTCAGTGCCGGAACATCAACCCATGAGCTTCCGATTGTCGGCGGCCCCTGTCCACCGATCGGGTCTCCGTTCGGGGCGATTATCTGGGCGACTCCGCCGACTCCGGCGGCGATCCTGTCGACACCGGCGACGGAGGCAACGGTGTCGGCAAGTTCGACCTCAAACGAGTCGCTCTGGTTCGTCATGCTGCTCGACTCGGGTCGTACTGTGGCGTCGACTCCTGCATATACGTCGTCGAACAAGGTGGAGAAGCGGGAGTCGATGGTGTCGGTCAGTACGAAGGTTCCCGCTACGAAGGCGACGCCCATGACGATGGCCACGGCCGTCAGCGTCAGGCGGAGTTTGTGGGCGAAGACGCCCTTGATGGCTGTACGGATCATGGCTCAGGCTCCCAGGGTCTTCATGCGTTCGAGTACGGAAGCCGCAGTCGGTGCCCAAATGTGATCGACGACCTTGCCGTCGGCGAGGAACAAGGCCCGGTCGGCGTAGCTGGCTGCAACGGGGTCGTGGGTGACCATGACGATCGTCTGGCCGAACTCGTCGACTGCCCGGCGCATGAACTCGAGGAGTTCGGCACCGGCCTTCGAGTCGAGATTCCCCGATGGTTCGTCTGCGAAGACGATCTCGGGTCGGGAGACGAGGGCCCGGGCAGCGGCGACCCGCTGCTGCTGGCCACCCGACAGTTCCGTCGGACGGTGATGGAGGCGATCCCGCAGGCCGACGGTGTCTACCACCAGATCGAACCAGGACTGCTCGGGCCGGTCACCGGCAATGAGGAGCGGAAGGAGGATGTTCTCTTCCGCGGTGAGGGTCGGGATGAGGTTGAAAGCCTGGAAGATGAAGCCGACGCGCTCCCGGCGGAGTTCGGTCAGCCGTCTGTCGTTCAGCGATCCGAGATCGGTGTCGCCGATGTAGACGTGACCCTCATCGAGGGTGTCCAGACCGGCCAGCGTGTGAAGAAGGGTGGACTTGCCGGATCCCGACGGTCCCATGATGGCGGTGAAGGCGCCGGCCTTGAAGTCGACCGATACGCCGTCCAGCGCCCGGACCTCGGTGTCGCCGGTTCCGTAGACCTTGACTGCGTCTTCGATGCGGGCCGCATTTGCGGTTCGCTCTGCTGCTAGTGCGAGTGCCACTGTGTTCCTCCTGTGACTCGTCTCCTGGTACTCCACAAGCATCTCGGAGAATCTCTCATCAGCCGTCGGACTGGAGGCGGGTTGACGGATCAGCCGGAAGGCTGATCGTCGGAGGCGCATCTCTCATCCTCACGGAGGAGGGGCATCGGACGCAGCCGGCAGCCGCAAGATCGTCGGTCGGCCGGACCCGGTCGGGGTCAGAGCCCCGGAACGGTCAACCCGGACTCGTAGGCGGCGACGACGGCCTGCACCCGGTCGCGCAAACCGAGTTTGGTGAGGATATGGGAGACGTGCGTCTTCACCGTGGCCTCGGACACGAACAGCTCTGCGGCGATCTCGGCGTTGGACAAGCCGCGCGCGACGAGGCGAAGCACCTCGACCTCACGCTCGGTCAGGTCGTCGAGACCCTGGACCGCGCGATCCGGATCCGGCCCGGCTGCGAACTTCTCGATTATCCGCTTGGTCACGGAGGGGGCGAGGAGAGCGTCGCCTCCGGCCACGACCCGGATGGCTGCGATGAGGTCGTCGGCCGGCGCATCCTTGAGCAGGAACCCGCTCGCTCCGGCACGCAGCGCCCCGTAGACGTACTCGTCTATGTCGAAGGTGGTCAGGACGATCACTCTGGAATCCGGCGCCTCGGCGGCAATCTGTCTGGTTGCTTCCAGACCGTCCATTTCCGGCATGCGAACGTCCATCAGCACGACGTCGGGCCGTTCCCGCTTCACCAGCCGGACCGCCTGCACGCCGTTCTCTGCTTCGTCTACGACCTGCAGATCGATCTCGGATTCGAGGATCATCCTCAGGCCGGAGCGAACCATCGCCTGATCGTCGGCTATCAGTATGCGGATCATGGGCCGACCGGGAGGGTCGCCCGGACTCTGAAACCATTGTGCACGGGTCCCGCAGTGAGTTCCCCATTCAGCAAGGCGACCCGCTCGCGCATGCCGATGAGGCCGTGCCCGCCTCCGGCTTCTCTCGATCCGTTCCCTCCGCGACCATCGTCGTTGATCTCCAACTCGAGAACCTCTTCCCCGTAATCGACACATACCTGTGCTCGCGACCCGGGGCCGGCGTGTTTGAGTGCGTTGGTGAGTGATTCCTGGACGATCCGGTAGGCGTGGAGGTCGAGGCCGCCGGGGAGCGGTCGATGGGCTCCGCGCCGTTCCAACTGTACTTCGAGGCCGGCGTCGCGCATCTGCTCGACCAGCCGGTCGAGATCGGCCAGCCCCGGTTGCGGCGCCAATTCGGCCGTGCCGTCGTCGGGGACACTCCGGAGCAGCCCGACCATGGATCGCATCTCGTCGAGTGCGTAGTGTCCGGTTTGGCGAATCGTGTCCAGCGCTTCGGCAACCCGTGGGTCGGCGTCACCGGCCAGGCGGCGCGCACCCTCGGCCTGGAGGGTCATCACGGCCATCTGGTGGGCGACCACGTCGTGGAGTTCTCTGGCGATTCGGGATCGCTCTTCGGCTACTGCCTGTGCGGCCCGGCTCTCCCGCTCTCGCTCGGCGCGCTCGGCCCGATCCTCCAACTCCTGGGTGCGGAGGCGACGCTGATGGACTTCACGACCCAGCGCGAGGGGCACGGCGATCATGAGCCCGGTGGAAACCACGTCCTCGAACCCGACGGATTCGAGGGTGGCCGCCCCGAGGCCTGTGAACACCACCACCGCGCCGACCAGGGAGAAGCCCAGCTGGGCCGATCGGCGGCGCGGCAACTCGCTGCCGATGGAGTGGAAGGCCAGGACCATTCCCGCCGAGGCGAAAGTGCTCGGGTAGTCGAGGACCCGGTCGACCGCGAAGGCTCCCAGCAGCACGAACAAGACGGTTTGCGGATAGCGGCGGCGAAGAACGAGCGGAATCGTTTGCATGACGATGAGGAACGTATTGAAGGAGTCCGAATCTCTCGTGAAGATGTCCTCGGCCAGCATCTCGATCTCGGCCCGATTGACCAGCGCCAGCCAAAGGAGGCCCACGGCGATGAGCAGGTCTATGACAAACGGCGGTAACCGGCGCTTCATGCTGCCATGGTATCGGCTGATGCACATCGAAACATCGGTCTGAAGGATGAGGTGCGCCTCATCCGAGTGATCTACACCTGCAGCAGCAGCAGCAGCAGCAGCTTTTCGCGCGACATTCTGCACCTATGGGTTCCGAATGTCGCGCGAAATCAGAGTGGACGCTTC